>JAUNTR010000338.1 GCA_030538575.1 Cruoricaptor ignavus
AAAAAAAGTGTAACTTCGGAGTTCCAAAAAAAGTAAAATAATGAACTTCGGAGAACATCACAGCGATAAAATTTCTAAAAAGAAAATTCACTATCCGATTAATAATGGATGATGAGTTATCTCGCCAATTACGACAGAACCATACAAACGGCGGTTACATACAAGGATTTATTTTTATTAATAAAAATTTAATATACTTTTAATGAAATTTTAATATCTTTGAAACAAAAATACACTTATTTTTGAATGAAAATAATTCACATTATGAAAATAATAATAATCTTGTTATCAGCATTTGCGATAATTTCGTGTAAAGAAAAAGAAAAATCCTCCGAAACATCTTTGGGAAACGCCATAAACTCTATGCAATCTCTTAATAAAATAGGAAATGAAACCGATGAGATCAACAAACGTACTGAAGAACTTTTAAAAGCTCCTCTGATAAGTAATGAAGAATTTAAAGCCGCAATTCCTGAAACACTTTTGGGATTACCACGAAAGGAAATAGCTTTAGGAGAAGCCAAAATGATGTCGATAAATAATGCTACTGCAAAATACAGTGATGGCGGTGAAATAGAAGTAAACATTTCCATTACCGATGGTGCTGGAGAAATGGGAAGTTCTATTTATACATTGACGAAACTTGCTCTTATTGCAGATGTTGAAAAACAAACTGAAAACGGATGGAAAAAATCAATGACTATTTCAGGTAATAAATGTTTGGTGGAAGAAGACAAAAGTTATGATGTATTAAACTCTAAAATTACTTTCATTGCAAAAGACCGATACATCATCAGTTTGGAATCCAGAGGATTATCAGCAGAAGAATTGAAAAAAGCAATAGGTGAATTAAATTTAAACTCTTTAAAATAAAAATGTTCGTTTGTTTAGGTTTTTCAAATTCATTGTAAAATATTGAACTCAAAAAACTGGCAGAACGTTTCGGAACTAATGAAAAATATCTTTCTAAAATTATAAAAACAAAATACAACAAAAACTTCCACGATTATATGACCGATTTGCGAAATGAAAATCTTCAAGAAAAAGTGTAACTTCGGAGTTCCAAAAAAAATAAAATAATGAACTTCGGAGAACACCACAGCGACAAAATTTCCAAAAAGAAAATACACTATCCGATTAATGACGGATTGATGAGTTATCTCGCCAATTACGACAGAACCATACAAACGGCGGTTACTTACGAGGATTTATTACGATTTACAGACCATTTCCCGATTTTGGATAAAAATGGCAAAGACACACTTTGGGAAGGCGTTTTATATCCTTACCACGAGATGGAAGAAATACATAACGGTTTGCTGAAAATCTACCAAAGATTACGTTCTGACGGTAACGAAGAGGCCGCAGGACACCTTGTGGTGGACAGTATAGACTATTGCACGTTTGGCAATTCGCATCCGTTTCGGGTAAAAATCCGAAATCAGTACAACGACATCCACGATTATTTTTATGTAAAAAAAGCAGACGCTTCCCGAATCTACGGCTTGGAACTGGAATATCTGCTGTCCCCCAACAGAGTTTACTTTTTGGTTTGCGGCAATACATTGATAGAGGAACATATTGTTGGGATTCCGGGAGATATTTTTTTGGAACGCTACGTTAACGAATACAGCAACAAAAAACGGATTGCCAAAGAATTTGTAAAATTCAACGAGCGGTGTTTTCTACGATTGTTGGGCGACCAACGTTCGTATAATTTTGTGATAGAAATGACACCCGATTTCGATGAAATAAAATACCGAATCCGCAGTATAGATTTTGACCAACAATGCTACGAAGGCAGAATGAATTTGTACAAACCTCAGTTTTTCAAAGAAAATCTGCAATATGTGAAATTTGTAATGGATAATATAGAACAATCTTCCATTCGCCAATACCAAAACGAAGAGCGTTCTATCATGGCAAAAAGAATGATTGTGGGAAGCAATAGGCTAAACCAACTTTTAGCCGTGATGAAAACCGACCACATTGCACCCAAAGAAAAAACCGAGCAACTGAAAACAGAAATCTATAATTACCTAAAAGACAACTCCCTAAAAAAATGCAACACGATGGGCGAAATTGTAGAAGCCGTGCTTGGTTTTACGCTACGCAACTACGAAAAAAAACTCACAGAAGGCTAATTACCAACTTTTTTCTCATCACAGAAAAATCATTTATTTCATTAATGAAATGAAAAACTTTACACCAATTTCAATCCTAATTTTTCAGCTTCGGAAATAATGAATAATCGGGCTTCTTCTCTCTCGTTGGCGATTTCGCCTTCCAAGATAGCTTCTTTCACTTTTTCCTTCAAAATACCGATTTCTCTCCCGGGTTTTATGCCGAACATTACCATAATTTCTTCCCCCGTAATCGGTGGTTGAAAATTCCTCACTTGGTCTTTCTCTTCCACCTCTTTTATTTTCTTGGCAACGTATTCAAAATTTTTCTTGAATTTATTTTGTTTTGAAGCATTTTTGGTCGTAATATCGGCTTTGCAAAGCGTGAACAAATCTTCCAAATCTTCGCC
>JAUNTR010000021.1:0-3682 GCA_030538575.1 Cruoricaptor ignavus
AAAACCACGCAACCGCATATGATTTCGGGTTATCAGCAAGGGCGATTTTTGTCCATTATTTCCAAAATTTTGCAACCCGCAAATGTCTTAGAAATCGGTACTTTTACAGGTTATGCCACGCTTTGTTTAGCGGAAGGTTTGCAGGCAAATGGCAAAATTACCACACTGGATGTAAATGAGGATTTGGCGTATCTTCCACAAAAATATTTCTCGCAAAGCCAATGGTCGCAAAACATAGATTTTCAATTAAAAGATGCTAAACTGTTTTTACAAGAAACGAGCGAGGTTTTCGATTTGGTTTTTATAGATGCGGATAAGGAAAATTATGTAACGTATTTTAATCTAATCAAACCAAAATTGAAATCGGGAGCGGTTGTAATGTTTGATAATGTATTGTGGTACGGCAAAGTTTTGGAGGAAGAACCAAAGCAAAAATCAACAAAAATTATAAAAGAATTGAACGATTTGGTCGCAAAAGATGCGGATTTTGAAAATCTAATCTTACCTTTGCGAGACGGTGTAAATCTGCTCCGAAAAAAATAAATAAAATGACAAAGGCCTTTTGTAATGTGGCGGTTACTTCGCTTTATGCCGAAAATAATGATGTTTCCGAGATGCTGTCGCAAGTTCTCTATGGCGAAGCGGTGGAAATTTTGGATTGTAATGGCGATTTCTGTAAAATAAAAACCATTTTCGATGGAGTGGAAGGTTGGGCTTATCAGCAAAATTTCACGAAGATAAGTGATGAGGTTTTTCAGAAAAGAAAAATAAGAATTCTTAAAGAAAAGTTCGGCTTTTTTAAATTTAATGAAAATGAAATTCTGCTTTCCATTGGTTCGGAAATCGAGAGTGGAGAATGCGAAATTAACCTTAATCCAACAAAGGGAAATATTGCAGAAACGGCTAAAAAATTTCTAAATATTCCTTACCTAAAAGGCGGTCGAAATTTCTTCAGTGTAGATGCTGATGGTTTTGTACAACTGGTTTTCAAGGCAAATGGAATTGCTCTTCCAAGGAATGTAAAACAGCAATCGGAAAAAGGCGAAGTATTGTTTTTTACAGGCGAAAGCGATATGGGAGATTTGGCTTTTTTTGAAAACGAAAATGGCGAAATTGTGCATTGTGGGATTATGCTCAATAATTATCAAATTATCCACGCTTTTGGTAAAGTGCGTATAGATGAACTGGATTCTTCGGGGATTTTTAACAAAGAACTTAATAAACATACACATCGTTTGCGGTTTGTAAGGCGTATTGTATTTTAATTATTTATAATGTCTTTTTTTTATCAAATATTCATTTTTTTGCTCGCTTTTGGTTTTCGGGTTGGTTCGGTTTTTAATCAAAAAATAAAATCGGGTTTTGTTGGCAGAAAACAAAGTTTTAATCTTGTAAAACAAAAACTCAAAAAGAGTGATAAAGTAATTTGGATGCACGCTGCAAGTTTGGGCGAATACGAGCAAGGGCTTCCTGTTTTGGAGTGTTTGAAAGCAGAATTTCCTCAATATAAAATATTGGTTACGTTTTTTTCGCCATCGGGATATGATAATGTAGTTAAGAAAAACCATTTTGCAGATGTGGTTTGCTATTTACCTTTTGATGATAAAAAAACGATTACGAATTTCGTTTCTCAGTTTCAAACGGAGATTTTTTTTACGGTTAAATACGATTTTTGGTATCATCTTTTCCGAGAATTGAAAAACAGAAAATCTAAAATTTTTGTGATTTCTGCTTTGTTTTATCCGAAGCAAATTTTCTTCAAACCTTATGGGAAATGGTTTGTAAATCGCTTGGCGAAAGATGTGGATTGGTTTTTTCATCAAACAAAAAACTCTTGCGAATTGGCAAAAAATATCGGACTAAAAAATTCTTCGGTTTCGGGGGACACAAGGTTTGATAGAGTGAGGCAAATCCGGGAAAGAGATAACAATGTGCCTTTTATTCAAGAATTTAAAACTGATAAAAAACTCCTTGTTTTCGGGAGTTCTTGGGAAGCGGAAGAGCGAATTGCAAAAGCGGTTTCGGAGCAAAATCAAGATTTGAAAATCATTATTGCTCCACACGATTTGAAACGAGTGGAATATCTTAAAAAAAGTTTCCAAAATGTTTTGCTTTATTCTGAAGTTCAATTAGATATAAAAAAAATAGCAACTTCGGATATTCTAATTATAGATTCCATCGGGTTGTTGTCCAAGATTTACGCTTATGCCGATTTGGCGGTTGTTGGCGGAGGTTTTCATTCCGCTGGATTGCACAATATTTTAGAAGCGGCAACATTTGGTATTCCTGTTGTTTTTGGTAATCAATACAAAAAAAATCCAGAGGCCGATGCTTTGATAGAATACAATGGTGGAAAGTCTTTTACTGATGAAAAACAAGCAACAGACGGTATTTTATCTATCCTAAAAGATGAAAAATTATTGAAATTGATGAGCGAAAATTCTGCAAAATTTGTGTATCATCAACCATATTCCACCGAGATTATTTTTAATAAAATTCTTTCACTTTAATTAAAGATTTTAGAATATTTCATAAAACCATTCATTGCCCAATTTGCAGTGTAGTATAGGGATTTCAAAGTGGAGAATTTCATAAAATCTTTATAAACCAAATATTGGTCTTTTACGATATTGCTTTTCTTTCGAGAGACGCTGTTACCGTGCATTCGATACTTTGCCATCGTTTTTGGGAGCGGTTTTCCTTCGGGGATTTTTTTTAGTAAATTCAACCACATTACGTGGTCTTCTCGTTTGCTGCCTTCGGGGAAAAATTCTTTGCCAACCCTTTGTGAATCGTACATAGATGAAAGTAATGACAAACGACAAGTTTTCAGTAAATTATTAAAAGTTACAACTTTATCTGCTCTGAAATCGGCAATTGTAGGATTTAGATTTTCATCGCATCTGGCGTAGTTGGAATAGGCGAGTTCTGTATTTTCTCGTTTCATAAAATTTACCATTTCTTCTAAAAAATGAGGTTCCCAAAAATCATCGGCATCCAAAAAAGTGATGAATCTTCCTGATGCTTTTTTTAGTGCAAGATTTCTCGCATAGCCTGCACCACCGTTTTTTTCGGCTTCTAATATCGTAATTCTGTTGTCGTTTGTAGAACGCAGGATTTCTACGGATTCGTCTTTGGAGCAATCATCAGCAATAATCCATTCCCAATCGGTAAAGGTTTGTCCCAAAACAGAACTGATGGTTTCCTGTAAAAATTTAGAGGAATTGTAACAAGGTGTAATAATGGAAACTTCGGGCATCAAAAAAATTTTTGCAAAGATAATTGTATGAAACGGATTATCGAAAGATATTTTTTGTAATTTAGTGGAATCAAAAAAAAGCTTAAAAATGAAATTAAAATCTATCTTCGTAGCAATCTCTTTGCTACTCGTGTTATCAGCATGCCGAAAGGATTCTTCGGAGGCTGAGGTTTCCACAGTTGTGGGCAAATGGCTCATTCATTCAGTTAAATTCAGCGGAACAGCGTATGGTAACGGACAATCTATTCCTATGAATAATGAGCAAGTGGTAACGGATGCTTGTGTTGCAAGAAGCAATTTTGTCTTTAATGAAAATCTTTCGGGAACGGCAGAAACTTATGAATTGCAATCGGGAAGTTGTACAAAAGCGGACTCAAAAACCTTTACTTATGAATACAATTCGGGGACTAAACAATTAAAAGT
>JAUNTR010000021.1:3782-19048 GCA_030538575.1 Cruoricaptor ignavus
CGGACTCAAAAACCTTTACTTATGAATACAATTCGGGGACTAAACAATTAAAAGTAGTGAGTGATGATAAAACCGAAATTTCTACGGTTTCACAACTTACCAATAGTAGATTGGCGATTGTTGATAACCTGAATAACCAAAACTTGGGAGAGGTAAATCCTGAGTTGGAAGGTTTTTATTTTACAGGAACGATAACTACGGTTTTGAAAAAATAATCAACTTTCAATAAAAAATAAATCCTTAGTCCGTTAAGATTAAGGATTTTTTCATTTAATTAATTAAATTTGTAGCTTCAAAGACATCAACTTATTTAAACTTTTATTCAGATTATGTTTTACGACCACAAAAGGATAGAAAAAGATTGGCAACAATATTGGGAAGAAAACCAAACTTATAAAACAGGAACAGATGTTTCCAAACCCAAATTTTATGTATTAGATATGTTCCCGTATCCATCGGGTGCAGGTTTGCACGTTGGGCATCCGCTGGGTTACATAGCGTCCGATATTTATGCAAGATACAAAAGACACCAAGGCTACAATGTGTTGCATCCTGTGGGTTACGATTCTTTTGGTTTGCCGGCAGAACAATATGCGATACAAACGGGGCAACATCCTGCAATTACAACGGAAAAGAATATTAATAGATATGAAGAGCAACTTCGCAAAATCGGATTTTCTTTCGATTGGAGTAGGGAAATTCGCACTTCTGATGCATCTTATTATAAATGGACACAGTGGATTTTTATAGAATTGTTCCATTCTTGGTATAATAAAACAACGGATAAAGCAGAACCTGTTTCGACTTTAATTGAGCATTTTGAAAACCAAGGAACAGAAGGACTAAATGCCGCTCAAACCGAAGTTCTTGATTTTACGGCAGAGGAATGGGCGAACGCTTCGGAGTTGGATAAGCAGGATATTTTGCTTAATTATCGATTGGCGTTTCGTGCGGAAACTACCGTGAATTGGTGTCCTGCTTTGGGAACGGTTTTGGCAAATGATGAAGTAAAAGATGGGAAATCCGAGCGTGGCGGTTATCCTGTTTATCAAAAGAAAATGATGCAATGGAGTATGAGAATTACTGCTTATTCCGAAAGATTATTGCAAGGGCTTAATAATATAGATTGGCCTCAACCACTGAAAGACGCACAAGAATATTGGATAGGAAAATCGCAAGGAGCAGAGTTGGAATTCCTCCTTTCCCCCAAAGGGGAGAACGATGGCGAAAATCAACCCTGTGGGATTCGTATTTTCACCACTCGTCCCGATACGATTTTCGGAGCAACGTTTATGGTATTAGCTCCCGAGCATCCTTTGGTGGATGAAATTACGACAGCAGAACAACTGCAAGAAGTAGAAAATTATAAACAAGAAACTTCTAAAAAAACCGAACGTGATAGGATGTCGGATGTGAAAAACGTGAGCGGAGCTTTCACGGGAAGTTATGCCAAAAATCCGTTCACGGGGAAAGATATTCCTGTTTATATTTCCGATTATGTTTTGATGGGTTATGGCACAGGTGCGGTAATGGCAGTTCCTGCACACGATGATAGAGACCATCGTTTTGCGAAAAAATTTGGTTTAGATATTATTAATGTCATTCAAAACGAAGTTGATGTACAACAAGAAGCCTACGATTCCAAAGATTCAGTTTGTGTAAATTCCGATTTTTTAGACGGACTTAATTATAAAGATGCGAAAGCGAAAATTATTTCTGAAATTGAAAATTTAGGAATAGGACACGGGACAACTAATTACCGACAAAGAGATGCTATTTTTTCCAGACAAAGATATTGGGGAGAGCCTGTTCCTGTCTATTTCAAAAATGAAATGCCTTATACTTTGCCGATTTCTGCATTGCCGTTGGAACTTCCCGAAGTAGAAAAATATTTGCCTACCGAAGATGGAGATCCACCGTTGGGAAATGCGAAAACCTTCGCTTGGGACGAAACTAATGAGAAAATTGTAGATACCGAATTGATAGATAATAAAACTATTTTTCCTTTGGAACTCTCTACGATGCCAGGTTGGGCGGGCAGTTCTTGGTATTTCCTAAGATATATGGATTCTAAGAATGATAATAAATTCGCCTCAAGAGAGGTGTCCGATTATTGGGGGCAAGTGGATTTGTATATCGGAGGAAGCGAACACGCCACAGGGCATTTGCTTTATTCCAGATTTTGGAATATGTTCCTGAAAGACAGAGGTTTCATCAATCAAGAAGAGCCATTTAAAAAACTCATTAATCAAGGAATGATTTTGGGAATGAGTGCGTTTGTTTTTAGGATTAATGAAACTAATAAATACGTTTCCAAAGGCTTGGCAAAAGATTATGATACGCAAAAAATCCACGTAGATGTTTCTTTATTAAAAGGAACAACCGATGAATTGGATACAGAAGCCTTCAAATCTTGGCGACTAGAATTTGCTGATGCAGAATTTATTTTGGAAGATGGGAAATATATTACTGAAAGAGAGGTTGAAAAAATGTCCAAATCCAAATACAATGTGGTAAATCCCGATGATATTTGCGAAGAATATGGTGCAGATTGTTTGCGTTTGTACGAGATGTTTCTTGGACCTTTGGAGCAGTCTAAACCTTGGAATACACAGGGATTAAGCGGTGTTTATGGCTTTTTGAAAAAGTTTTATAATCTTTATTTTGATGGTGATGATATTTCTATTTCAGAGGAAGAACCGACCAAAGAAGAGTATAAGGTTTTACATACTTTAATTAAGAAAGTATTTTATGATTTAGATAATTTTTCATTCAATACTTCGGTTTCTTCGTTTATGATTGCTGTGAATGAGTTACAAAAATTGAAATGCAATAAAAGGAAAATATTAGAACCATTGGCAGTTCTTGTTTCGCCTTACGCACCGCACCTGTGCGAGGAATTGTGGAGGGTTTTAGGTTACGATACTTCTATTGAATATGTGCCGTTCCCGAAGCTGAACGAGGCTTATTTGGTGGAAGATGAAATAGAATATCCTGTGAGTTTTAATGGGAAAATGAAATTCAAAATAAAGCTCTCTGCAGAATTGGGAGCAAAAGAAATAGAGGAAATTATATTGCAAGATGAACGTGTAAAAAATCATTTAAATGGAAATTCTCCTAAAAAAATGATTGTAGTTCCAAAAAAAATCATTAATATTGTTTCCTGATTTTTGAAGAAAGAATAAGATTTGAATTGATAAATTCGCAAAAATGAAATCAAAATCTTTTTTATTTTTAAAGTATTCAGATAAAATGAGAAATAATAATAAAAAACGGATTTTAAATTACAAATAATGCAATGTTAAAAATACTTAACATTTAAAAAAAAGTAAAATAATCGGTTTCATTTTCTTGCATTATAACTTTTTTTATCTTTATTTTACGCCCTGAAAAAAAAGTATAATAAATAACAATTATAATTTAGTTTAATATGGAAATGAATGTTTCAAACACAGAGGAGCAATTAGTTGCTAAAAAGAAAGGGGGATTAAATCCTGCAATTGTTTTACCGATTTTATATTTGGTAGCCGTAGCTATTTATTTATTTATCTTCGGTAATCCGGGTAACTTTAGAGAAGACCCAAGGGTTACAGGTGCATCGGTAGCATTTGCTGATGTAGAATCCAAAGAACTACACCCAGAATCTTTCATGGGAATTATCTACATGGGAGGGCCTGTTGTACACATCTTGGTTCTATTTATGATTACAGTAATCGTATTCGCTTTCGAACGTTTCTTTATCCTTAATAAAGCTCAAGGTAAAGGAAACTTGGATAACTTCGTTGTAAACGTAAGAAATCTACTAAACCAAAACAAAATAGATGAAGCTATTGAAGAGTGCGACAGACAGCAAGGTACTGTTGGTAACGTAGTGAAAGAAGGTCTTACTACTTACAAAGTACTTGCTACAGACACAACTCTGAACAAAGAACAAAAAATGATAGCACTTAATAAGTCTATCGAAGAAGCTACAACTCTTGAAATGCCAATGCTGGAAAAGAATATGATGATTCTTTCTACTTTGGGTACAGTAGCAACATTGGTAGCACTATTGGGTACGGTAATCGGGATGATTAAAGCGTTCTTCGCATTAGGTTCCGGAGGAGGTACTCCAGATGCAGCAGCACTATCTATCGGTATCTCCGAGGCTTTGATTAACACAGCATTGGGTATTGGTACATCTGCAATCGCTATCATCCTTTATAATTATTTTACTTCTAAAATTGATGGATTGACTTACAAGATTGATGAAATCGCAATGTCTATCCAACAATCATTCGCTGAGTTCAACTAAAATTAAGGCAAAGTTTTTGCATTAGTTTTATAACAATTCAAGTTTACAAAATAGAAGTTTAAATAAAATAATAAAAATGGCGAGAGTAAAACCAAAAAGACATGGTGTAGTAACCGATATGACCGCAATGTGCGACGTTGCGTTCCTACTACTCACCTTCTTTATCCTCACCACAGAGTTTAAAAAACCTGATGTTGAGCAAATAAAACCGCCATCTTCAATCTCAGAAAAACTATTGCCAGATGCAAGTCTTATGACTATAAACGCAACATCTGAAGGTAAATTTTTCTTCCAACCAGTATCCAACGGTACAGAAAGAATACAACTGCTGGACAATATGGGAAAAAAATACGGAGTAAATTTTACCGATGCAGAAAAAGTATCGTTTACAAAAGTACAAGCAATTGGTGTTCCTATGAGCAAGCTGAAAAGCTTCTTGGATATGAGCGAAGATGAGCAGAAAAACTATAGCGATCCAGTTGGCGTGCCAATGGATAGTGCAAGAAAAGAACTCGTAGATTGGGTACAACAAAGTTTGGCCGTGAATCCGGATTACAAATTAGCCGTAAAAGGAGATGTGGAAACACAATATCCTAAAATAAAAAACTTATTTGAAGGTCTTAGAGATATAGACTTCCTAAAGTTTTGGTTAGTAACTTCCCAGGAATCTGGACCAACAGAATAATAAATCAGTAAGAAATGGCAGAAGTACAAGTACAAGAAAAAGGCGAAAAAGGCGGCAAAGTCCGCTCGAAAAAGCAGAGTACGAGGGTAGATATGACACCAATGGTGGATTTGGGATTTCTTTTGATTACCTTCTTTATGTTTACCACTACGTTTAGTAAACCGAATGTAATGGATTTGGGGCTTCCGGCTAAACCAAAAGACGGACAAAAAGCTCCCGATACAGAGATTAAGTTATCTAACTCCATATCTATATTGTTAGGAAAAGACAACAGAGTATTTTGGCATCAGCAAGACAACAACTCGTTGAATGATGAAACACTTGCCGAAACAACACTTGATAGAGATGGAATTAGAAAAGTAATTCAGCAAGCAAAAAATCGTGCGGAGGATCAATCCAAATTTACCGTGATTATAAAACCAACCGATGATGCTGTATATAAAAACTTTGTTGATATCTTAGATGAAATGGCAATTACCAAAAGCGAACAATACGGTGTTACCGATATTAAGCCTTGGGAAGAAGCTGTATATAAGAGAAAAACTGGTGCAGCAGCCCCTGCTTCAACAAACTAATCAAAAAAAATATTTTTGAAAATGGCAGACGAAACATCGTACAATAAAAATCTAACATTAGATGAAATTGTATTTGAAAATAGAAACAAAGAATACGGTGCGTATGATTTAAGACATTCTTATCCAAGGATTCTTACCAAATCTTTCATCATCGGTACGCTTCTATTTTTAGGTGCTGTAGTAACTCCTTTTGTAGTAATGACCATTAAGCAGATGAACGCTAAAGAAAAAGTGGAAATCGATGCGAAATTGGTAGATATCTTACAAGAAGATCCTATTATAGAGCAACCTAAAGAAGAAGAACCACCGCCACCGCCACCAAAACAAGAGGAACCACCAAAACAGGAAGTTATCCAGAACGTAGTTCCTGAGCCTAAAAAAGCACCTAAGGTAGAAACTCCCCCGCCACCAATTACAGAGCAGCTGAAAACTACAACAGGTTTGGTAGCACAGGAAGGGGTAAAAACACCAAGTTATACTCCGCCACCTCCACCACCATCAACAGGTACTAGAGAGGCAACGGTAGAGGTGAAACCAGCGGTAAGTACTACAGAAGTTTATACTGAAGTAGAGCAACAGGCAGAATTCCCTGGAGGAATAAACTCTTTCAGAAGTCGAGTAGGAGATAACTTCGATACGAGTTCTGTTGATGGTGAAGGTACTTTGAAAACCGAAATCACCTTCGTAGTAGAAAGAGACGGTTCTCTTACTCAAGTAAAAGCAACTGGACCAAACTCCGACTTCAATAGGGAAGCTGAAAGAACGGTGAAGTCTATTAGAAATAAATGGACGCCCGCTAAAATTAATGGGCAGGCAGTTCGTTACAGATTCAGACTTCCTCTGACTATGAATTTTGAATAATTTAAGATATTTTAATATAAATTAAATTCTAAAAGAGAAGCATTGCTTCTCTTTTTTTTTTATTTTTGCCACTATGATGTTTAATTGGCTTTCTCTCGTTACAGGATTCTTTTATATTATGATGGGGATTTTTATAATTGTATATAAATTCTTTGTCATAACCTTAGAACCTGTTGTAGCTTATGCACTCGGTGCACTTATGATTGCGTACGGCATTTTCCGTATCGTTAGAGCAATATTTAGAATTAGAAATACCAACAATGAAGAATAATTTTCTCTCACTTTTGTTCGTTTTCCTATTGTCAGTAGTTTCTTGTAAAAAGGATAATAAGGAAAAAGAATCTTTGGACTTTAATAAAGGGAGTCTTACTATCTTGACAGACGATTCCTTCAAAAGCATTGCAGAGGCTTTGGCAGAGGCTTATATGATAAATTATCCTGAAACTAAGATAAATGTTGAAGTAAAAAAAGAAGACCTCGCTTTTTTAGATTTGTTGGAAGATAAAGCCAAGATGATTATTATGTCCCGAAATCTCTCTGAGAAAGAGTTGGCGGAATATGATAAAATGGTAAAACTGAAATTTCAACCTGCTAATTTTGCGGCAGATGCTGTAGCTTTTGTAGTTCCTAAAAACTCGGAAAGAACGAATATTTCTGTAGAAGAAATAAAAAATGAATTGTCCTCGGATAATAAAAATATAATTTTTGATGGAACTAACTCTGGAAACTTAAATTTTGTCGCACAGAAATTTAATAAAAAACCATCGGAGTTAAAATTTTCAATCATTAATGGAAATGAAAACGTAATAAAGGAACTCAATAAATATCCAAATAAAATTGGTGTAGTTAGCCTAAATACGTTCAGCCGTGCTTATAGCGAAGATGCCCAAAAACTTCGGGAAATGGTAAGGATTTTACCAATAACAGAAAACGGCAAAACCTATGATATAACTCCGCAAACCCTTAGAACAATGGAGTATCCGTTTACCCGAGTTCTTTATTTCTTAAACAACGAAGCCTATTTTGGTGTAGCGAGCGGTTTTGTAAGATTTGCCTGCACTCAACTCGGGCAAATGGTCGTGCAAAAGGAAGGATTACAGCCTTATTACCTCTTTAAACGTGAAGTACAAATGAGATAAATCATCTTTTTGGAATGATAATTGTGTGATAAAAAACAACTTAAACTTTTTTAATAAGAATAATAAATGAATAATATGATTAATGTAACTAAAAAAATTGTAATAACAGCAGGGGTTGCTTGTTTTGCGAACTTTGCGTTTGCACAAACATTGCAAGATGGAATCGCAAGTGTGGATAGCCATAAATATGCTAAAGCGAAAGAAATATTTAGCGAGATGATTCAGAAATCCCCTAACGATGCAAACAATTATTTTTATCTTGGCAACACTTATCTATATCAATTTGAACCTAATTTCGAGGAAGCAGAAAAGCAATTTCAGAAAGGACTTTCTATAGATTCAAAAAATAATCTCAATAAAATTGGTTTAGCTTCTATAAAATTAGCAAAAGGAGATAAATCTGCCATTGCAGAAATACAAAAGATTGTAACCGATTCTAAAGAAAGAGATGCAGAAGTACTTTATAGAGCTGCAGAGGCATTAACCAAAGAGGAAAACAATGCTCCAGATTTAGCAATAGGTTATCTGAACAAAGCTATAGAAAGAGCTCAAAAGGGAGGCGTTCCTCCACATTTCTACTACACGTTGGGAGATGCTTATAGATTGAAAAAAGACCCAGGAAATGCAATGTCGGCATACGATAAAGCTTCTGTAGTTGCAAGAAATAAAGCATCTGTTTTTACAAGAATGGGAACTCTATGGATGGCTGCTAAACAATGGAAACTGGCAAAAGAAAATATAGATAAAGCTATTGCAGTAGATCCAACGTATGCACCTGCTTATAAGGCTTCAGCAGAATATAGCTTTCAGTTTCAAGATAAAGCTAAGATGACTCAGGATTTGCTGAACTATACCAAATATGCCGATGAAGATCCATATACTCAATTGGAGATTGCAAAACTTTATTTCATTAATGATGATTATGCCAATGCTAAAACAGTTCTGAATAAGGTGTTTGATAGAGTAGATGATCCTATTAAATACAAATTGAGAGCATATATAGATTACGGTGCAGATAAAAATTATGCTTCTGCAAAAGAAGACATCACAGCGTTTTTCAATACTGTAAAGGATAAAAAAAGAATACAAGCTGCCGATAGAGGTTTGGAAGGTCTTATTATCGCAGGATTAGCACAGTCGGAAGAAGATGCTGCTAAGAAAGAGCAAATGATGTCTGAAGCGAAACAGAAAATTGCAGTTGCAAAAAATGAAAAAGACCAAACTTTGGATTGGGATGCAGAATTGTCTAAAATACAAGGAGGAACAGCTTCTTTAGCCGCAGCAGAAGCAGGACCAACCAACCCACAAATAGAAGGTTTGAAAGCAAAAATAAAAGCCAATCCTAATGATGTAGATGCATTGGTGCAATTGGGAGCAGCTTACCAAGAAGCACAAAACTGGAACGGTGCCATCCTAACTTGGGATCAGATGATTGGGCTTTCGCCTAATTGGGCTTACTCTTATTACGCCAAAGGAGCTTCTTACCAGCAATTGGGCAACCACGAGATGGCAGAAGCTTCTTACCAAAAATATATAGATTTGGTATCTGCACAAACTCCTGCGGAGCAAGAGCAAAACAGAGAAACCTTATCGTATGCGTACTATCTTGTGGCTTATTATAACCAAGATAAAAACTTGGCAAAAGCTAAAGAATACGCTGCAAAAGCAGTAGAACTAAATCCTGCTTACCAAGATGCAGTAACGCTTAACAATCAGTTGGCAAGTAGATAAACCAATAATAATACAGAAAAGAATCCCTTCCAAAACCGAAGGGATTTCTTTTTTTTCTTAAATTTGAAAAATGAAAATAGATGTTTTAGCCATAGGTGCACATCCCGATGATGTAGAATTGGGTTGTGGTGGTACAATTGCCAAACTTATCAGTGAAGGAAAAAAAGTAGCGATAATAGATTTAACAAAAGGAGAACTCGGAACTCGTGGAACCGATGAAACCAGAAAAGCCGAAGCAGAAAAAGCTATGGAAATATTGAAAGTTTCTGCAAGGGAAAATTTAGGAATGAAAGATGGTTTCCTCAACAATTCCGAAGAATACCAAATGCAAATAGTAGAAATGATTAGGAAATACCAACCCGAAATTGTTTTTGCCAATGCGATAGACGACCGACATCCCGATCATGCAAAGGCAGCAAAACTAATTTCCGATGCTTGTTTCATCTCAGGTTTAGTAAAAATAAAAACCCAATACAACGGACAAGAACAACAGGCTTGGCGACCAAAACAAGTCTATCACTACATACAATGGAAGGAAATAACACCTGATTTTGTTATCGATATTTCAGATTTTATGGATAAAAAAATAGAAGCCTGCCTTGCTTATGCTACACAATTTTACAATCCAAATTCCGATGAACCTATGACACCAATTGCAACCAAAGACTTTTTAGAAAGCCTTACTTATCGGGCTCAGAACTTGGGAAGACTTTCAGGATGTGCTTATGCAGAGGGCTTTACTTCGGAAAAAATGATAGCTTTGAAAAATTTTGATGGAATTGTTTTGTAGTATAAAATAAATTACTATATTTGCATCCACAAAATGGTGGCTGTAGCTCAGTTGGTTAGAGCGTTAGATTGTGGGCCTAAAGGTCGCCGGTTCGATCCCGGTTAGCCACCCATTTATAAGCGTATTGATTTTTTCAGTACGCTTTTTTATTTATTTTAAAGAATTGATTATAAGTTTAAAGGATTTTATTTAATTCAAAAAATAATTTTTAAATTCGCTATACCTTTTTATTTTAATTAAAAAAATAGCAAACTGTTTTGAGTTCCGAATTCCGAAAAATTATACACGTGGATATGGATGCGTTTTACGCTTCTGTGGAGCAACACGACCATCCGGAACTAAAAGGAAAACCAATTGTGGTAGGAGGTGGACAATACGGTGTTGTGGCAGCTGCAAGTTATGAAGCGAGAAAATACGGCATTCGTTCTGCAATGTCGGGTAGGATTGCTTTGCAAAAATGTCCGCATCTTATTGTTATAAAACCACGTTTTCAGCGTTATAAAGAAATTTCCCAACAAATCCGAAATATATTTTACGATTATACCGATTTGGTAGAACCGCTTTCTTTGGACGAGGCGTATTTGGACGTTACAGAAAACAAAAAAGGAATGTCTTCTGCCAACCAAATTGCTAAGGAAGTAAGACAAAGGATTTTTGAAGAAACGGGACTTACGGCATCTGCGGGGATTTCTGTAAATAAATTTTTGGCAAAAGTAGCGTCGGATTACCGAAAACCTAATGGGCAAAAAACCATACATCCTGATGAAGTATTGCAGTTTATGGAGGAATTGCCTATTGAGAAATTCTATGGCATCGGGAAAGTTACGGCTAACAAAATGCACGAATTGCATATTTATACAGGCAAACATTTAAAGGAAAAAGCTTTGGAGGAACTCATCCATTTATTTGGAAAATCGGGAATGTATTACTACAACGTCGTTCGGGGAATTCATAAAAGTGAGGTGAAACCGCATCGCATACAAAAAAGTATAGGTGTGGAAGAAACATTTTGGGATAATCTTTTGGATGAAAAAGAAGTTTTTGAGCAACTGAAAATCATCGCAGAAGAATTGGAAACGAGATTGAGCCGAAAAGAAATAAAAGGAAAAACCCTGACTTTGAAAATAAAGTATAAAGATTTCTCCGTTTATACCCGAAGCAAAACTCAGGAAATATATTTTCTAAATGCCGAAGATTTTTTTGAAACTTCTAAAAAATTATGGGAATTAAGACCTTACGACAAACCTGTACGTTTGTTAGGACTTTCCCTTTCCAACCTCAATACTCAAGAGAAAAAACAAATTTCTGTACAACTCAAAATCCCTTTTCCTGAGGATGAAGAATAATT
Source organism: Cruoricaptor ignavus (assembly GCA_030538575.1). Classification (GTDB taxonomy): domain Bacteria; phylum Bacteroidota; class Bacteroidia; order Flavobacteriales; family Weeksellaceae; genus JAUNTR01. Next base: position 15,206 of record JAUNTR010000021.1, read on the forward strand.
TCATTAAAAAAATAATCGATTTTAATAATTGTTTATCAATCGTTTAGCAACTTTTTGTTACATTTGTTGCAAACAATTTGCTTTTAGGTGCGATTAAAAAAAATCTTAAAAATTAAAATAAAATGAAAAAAATCTTCATCACTGCAGTGGTTTTGTGTATGACAAGCACAGTACTGCAAGCCCAGAAAATCAATTTAGGAAAAGCCGTAGGAGCTGTAGGAAAAGGCGTTAATGCCGCAACATTTACCAATGCAGACGCTGCAAAATTATCCAAAGAATCTGTAGATTGGATGGATGCCAACAATCCCGTTGCAGATGCTAACAATCCATATACTAAAAGACTAAATCGCCTTTTTAGTAAGCACAGCAACCAAGATGGCTTGAAGCTGAACTACAAAGTCTATTTGGTTTCGGATATCAATGCTTTCGCTTGTGCAGATGGTAGTATTAGAGTATTTTCATCACTCATGGATATTCTTACTGATGATGAATTACTCGCTGTAATAGGGCACGAAATAGGACACGTAAAAAATGAAGATACCAAAGATGCGATAAAAGCAGCCTACACCAAAGCTGCAGTCGTAGATGCCGCTTCTTCTGCCAACAAATCCGTGCAAACCCTTTCTGAGAGCCAAATAGGCAAGATGGCAAATGCAATGTTGGATGCTAAACATAGCAAAAAACAAGAATCCCAAGCCGACGATTATTCTTATCAGTTTATGAAAGATAATGGTTACGATGTTGTGGGAGCTTACTCAGCATTCAAAAAACTGGCATTGCTTTCTCAAGATGCCAATAAACAAAGCAAATTTCAGAAAATGTTCAATTCACATCCAGATTCCGATAAAAGAGCAGAAGTCATAAAACAAAAAGCAATGAAAGATGGATTATGGAAAGATCCAGGAACAATTGTTTTACCATCTGCTCCGCTTCCACAGAAATAGGGAGATAAGGTAGCAATACCAAGCTATTGGGATTAAAGACAAATGAAATATTTTTACTTGCCAAGGTTTCCGTAGATACTTTGGCATTTTTTTTTCATATACCGATTTTATAAATTTTGATGATTAAAATGCAAAAGTAATTTTGTAATTTCACAAACTATTTGAAAGACAACAATATATAATATAAAACTATGAATTTAATTGATTTATTAACCGGTTCTGCCGGAAACCAAGTGGCTGCACAAGCAGAAAATAAATTTGGAGTTAGCAAAAACCAAATCATCGCTCTTTTGGCCGTTGCAGCACCACTCATTATTTCTTACCTTAGAAAAAAATCCCAAGACAGCAAAGAAGCAGAAGCGTTAAACAACGCATTGGATAGAGATCACGATGGGAGCATCCTAAACAATCCTGATCAAGCATTAAACAGACAAAGCGAAGGAAACTCTATCTTAGACCATATTTTTGGTGGACAAAAAGCACAAGTAGAAAACTCTCTTTCTCAGCAAACAGGAATTTCTATGAGCCAAATTGGTCCGATTCTTTCTATGCTTGCACCTGTAATTATGGGATATATTGGTAAAGAAAAACAACAAAATAATGTAAATGCAGGTGGTCTTGGCGACTTGTTGGGAGGCATTTTAGGTAATGCTAACAATCAGGCACAATCCTCTAATCCGTTGAACGATATACTTGGTCAAGTGCTTGGTGACGGTTCTCAGCAATCATCTTCCAGTAATCCACTGAATGACATTTTGGGAAGTTTCCTTGGAGGAAACCAAAAGCAACAGCAACAGTAAGGTGGACTTGGCGGGCTTTTAGGAAGCCTTTTGGGAGGAAAATAATTTCCAGCCAAATACCATTAATATAAACTAAGCTGTCCGATGAGGGCAGCTTAGTTATTTCAATATTATTTTTGTCGTTTATATTTCCGCCAACTCCAAGGTTCTATTGGCTCGAATATTTTCTATAAACCGATTTTTATTTTTATAGAAATTTGTTCCAAATTGGTGCGATTTCTATAATTATATATAGTTAAATTGAGAATAATCATTATTTATCTCAATACTATTTTGTTTGGCGGAAGAGCCATTCCCGTACTTTTTTCAGTTTGTACGCATAATCGAACGAGTACATGTGTTCGGCTCCGGGCTGGGAGTCGCCTGTCGGAATAACGGTATTTTTGTCGAATTTCACGAAATTTCTTTCAAAACCTTCGTTTAACAGTTGCTGTATGTTGGCTTCTTGTTCGGCTTGCGATAGTTTTGCGGAAAATTGCGTTTGCCCGAAAGCGATGTTATCAGTTTTGAACAAATTTTCTAAATTTGCCATTCCTGCCGATGCTTTTTCATCGCCTGCGGAAACGATGTAGAAAAATTTTTCTTTTTCGAGCGGTTTCAGTACGTTTATGTCCCATTGGCTTCCTACGAAAAGTGATGCCGCAAACAAATCGGGGTGCGTGGCATTGAAGTAAAACGAAATCATTCCGCCCATTGACTGCCCTGTGGTGTAGAGGCGGTTGCGGTCAATGGCGTGCGTGGAAACGATTTTTTCGAGCAACCGTAGGGCGATGCCGACTTCATCGGTGGTTTGCGATTTGTCGTTCACGGCACTTTCGGGGCCTGCAAATTCGGGGACGAGTACGAAACTCGGATTTTCCGCCTGACTTTCGTCCGTTGCCCAAATGATGCCACCGTAGCCCTGCATTAGCGGTGCTTGCGGACTTTTGCCGACCGTACTGGCATCTGCCATAAACAATACCAACGGATATTTTTGGTTTTCGTCATCACTTTTGGGCGTGAACAGATTATAATACATCGTTCTGCCGGTGGTTTCGTCTTCAAAAGCCAACCGTTGGAATTTCGGGGCAATTTCGGCACGCATCGCCAGTAATTCGGTGTCGTAGGCTTTGTCGGCACCGCCGTAAGAGGTGTCCCAAACAGCTTGTTTCTCCGTAGTTTCGGCAGTTTGGCTTTCGGTTTTAGTTCCCTGTTTACAGGAAAATAAGGCTAATGCCGTAGCGAATAAAATGTGTTTTGCTTTCATATTTTTTATTAAAGTGTGAAATATTTAGCAAAGTTATAGAAAAAAGAAAGGCAAGTGGAAAATATATTGGTGTTTTTTTAATTCAAAATTTATTCTTAATATTAAATTAAAGATTATGTTATCTCTGTAAATTGTAAACCAATGGAAAATAAATATATCTTACATTCTCAATTATGAAGTAAACCAAATATTTTGGAGAAAGAAATTATTAGGTTTTACGTTTTTTGCTTGGATATTGCATCTACTAATTTTCAGATTTTTAGTAAGAGATTTCAGCAACTCATCTCTTTTGATTCTTCTTAAATTTTCGCCAATTCCAAGGTTCTATCGGCTCGGATTCTTGCCATAAACCGATTTTTCTTTTTCTGGCAATTTGTTCCAGATTGGCGTAATTATTATTATTCTTAGAATATTTTTTGAAATGCCACGCCAAGCCATTCCTTACCAAATTTTTATTAAGGTTTTGATTATTGTAAAAAATCTCTGCAATCCAGCGTCCGTATCGGTCGGGTTTCCCAGCAATTACCACTTTTACAGTTTTCCCGAAACAAAAATCAGACACATATTGTTTGGCTTTATTCCCGAAAGGTTGGTTTTTCTCAGGACAATCGATATGAGCCAAACGCACGGTTTGCGATTTCCCTTTATATAAAATATCTACCGTATCACCGTCTTTTACTTTTATAATTTTCGCTATATAATTTTGGCAAGAAATATTCCCACAAAACCATAAGGCGACCAATAGCAACCATTTCTTCCAAAAACTATTCATCTTGCGAAAGTACTAAAAAAATCTTATTTTCAATATTGGTTTATAGGCAAAAAACTTATCTTTGCAATCGCAAATTCATCA
>JAUNTR010000339.1 GCA_030538575.1 Cruoricaptor ignavus
ATCTTTTGACGGAAGCGAATATGATAATCAGAATTTAATAAAAGAAATTGTTGCACTAAGACAACAAAAAGCCGAAATATTAGGATACCAAAATTTCGCTGAATTTGTTTTGGAAGAACGTATGGCAAAATCACCAAATAAAGTGCAAAGTTTCCTGAATGAACTACTTACAAAAGCAACGCCGTTTGCCGAAAAAGAAATAGCGGAACTGAAAACCTTAGCAAAAAATGATGGCATTGAAGAAATGCAAAGTTGGGACCACTCTTATTATGCTGAAAAACTGCGAAAACAAAAATTTGATTTGAATGATGAGGAACTGAAACCTTATTTTCAGTTGGATAAAGTGCAGGAAGCGGTATTTGGTTTAGCCGAAAAACTCTTCGGATTGTCGTTCTCCGAAAGAACCGACATCCCAAAATATCATCCCGAAGTGCGAACTTACGAAGTGCAGGAAAACGGGAAATACAAAGCGTTGCTCTACACCGATTATCATCCGAGAAAAGGAAAACGTGCCGGAGCGTGGATGACGAGTTTCCAAAACCAATATCAGAAAAACGGCGACAATCATCGTCCGCATATTTCCGTAGTTTGCAACTTCTCCAAACCTACAAAAGAAACACCGAGTTTACTTACGTTTCAGGAAGTTACAACGTTGTTCCACGAGTTCGGACACGCATTGCACGGCATTCTTGCCGAGACGCAATATCCTAATCTTTCGGGAACTTCTGTAAAATGGGATTTTGTAGAATTGCCATCGCAATTTTTGGAGAACTATTGCTACGAACCCGAATTTTTGAAAACCTTTGCCAAGCACTATGAAACAGGCGAAATATTGCCGAACGAAAAAATAGAAAAAATCTCGGAAAGCAAGAATTTTATGGAAGGTTACCAAACTTTACGACAACTCGGATTTGGATTGTTGGATATGGCTTATCATACAAAAGCAGAGCAAGTTATCAACATTAAAGATTTTGAAGTTGCCGAAACCAAAGGCACCAATCTCTACCCAACACATCCTGAAACTACGGTGAGTACAAGTTTCTCGCACATTTTCCAAGGTGGATATTCTGCGGGATATTATTCTTATAAATGGGCAGAAGTTTTGGATGCGGATGCTTTTCAGTACTTTAAGGACAATGGTATTTTCAATGAAGACATAGCAGAGAAATACAAAGTTTTGCTTTCTTCGGGCGGAACAAAAGACCCTATGGAACTTTATAAAAATTTCCGAGGAAGCGAACCGAAAGTGGAAAGTTTGCTGAAACGAGCGTTTGGATGAGAAGTTAGGAGATTGTTCCGGGTTGTAATTTATTGATAATTAAATGTTAAAAAAAACATATTATGGCATTAGAGTTTAAAATAAAATTAGTTGGTAGTGCAAAGCCACCGATTTGGCGAAAAATAAAAGTGAATGATGATATTACTTTTGAAGATTTTCACAATATTATCCAAGTAGTTTTTAATTGGAAAAATTATCATTTGTATCTTTTTTCTCCACGAGGTTGGGGAAGTAGTCCGATTATACAACCCAATCCCGAAGAAGATATTTTTTTAGAAGAACCAGTATCTTTGGCTTCAGAATTTCCGAATGGGACAAATTTTAATTCACTTGAAGTGAAACTCAATCAATATTTTACAACAGAAAAACAGAAGATTAAATATATCTATGATGTTGGTGATGATTGGGAACACGAAATAGTTCTTGAAAAAATAACAGATGAAATAGTATTGAAACCAATTTGTACTGCTGGAAAAGGACAAGCACCAGTGGAAGATTGTGGTGGCGTTTGGGGATACTACAATATGGTAGAAGCAATTAATGATCCCAAACACGAGGAACACAAAGATTTTATGAAGTGGCTGGGAATGAAAAAGGGAGAAACTTGGGACGTAAATGAATTTAGCGTAGAGGAAGTTAATGATAATATTAATGAGTTGTTTTAGTAATGAAAAGCCTTTGTCTTTCTTAAAAAAAATATTTTATTTTTAATTTATTGGTTTAACTTTGCGTTTGAAAAATTAACGCAGAGTTAAACAAGGTTTTTATTTAAAATTTTGAAACTTTTAAGCTAAACAAAGGTGCTAACGCTTATTGATGTAAAACTAAGTTCTATATGCACAACAGATAAGGAATAATTTTTAAAATGTATTCTTCAACTTTGAGTTGTTGTGGTTTATCCCAAAAAAACGAAGTGCAAAACAAAAAAACTTTGCTGAGGTTTAGTCTTTGGCAAAGTTTTTTATTTTTACCTCAATTTGTGGATTTCAAGACAGTACTTTATTTTTTGCCATTTTATCTCTCGCTTTTGCCAAAATAGGAATTGAAATAAAACCCATAACTACCATAATTACCAACTGCATTGTATGGGAAATAAAGGCGTAAGCCAAACCGACTTCCGAGCCTTCGTCAAAGGATTTTCCTGCGGAGAGAAATAATGCTCCAATCCCAATTTTCAAGGCAAAATGAAACGCTCCAATTCCGCCACTTGCAGGAATCATCATTCCCAAAGTTC
>JAUNTR010000340.1 GCA_030538575.1 Cruoricaptor ignavus
AGAGAGTTGCTTTGTAAGTAAAATTTCTTGAATAATATCATAAAAGCTGTTCCAAGTAGGAGCAGCTTTTTTATTTTTATTTTAAGTAAATTTGTTGCCCGTAAAAAAATATGAAAACAATTATTTCTTTTTATAAAAATATTATTTCTTGTGCTTTTATCATCATTAGTATATCGATGTCTGCACAATATATCGATGTAAAGGAATCTTATACCGATGAGCAATTGGTGAAAGACATTTTTATCGGCTCGGGAAATTTGGGTTGTATTGATGTTTCCAATGTTTCGTTCAGTGGAAACAGATTTTCCAATGGAGATAATAGTTATGGTTATTTCAACAGAAATGGCTCATCTTTCGCTATGGACGAAGGCATTATCCTAACCACAGGACGAGCCCAAAACGCCATTGGTCCGAATAATAGGATTATTAGCCAAGGCTCTTGGGAGGGCGATAGAGATTTGGAAATTGCCACCAATGTACGAAATACGTACGATGCCACTATCTTGGAATTCGATTTTATTGCTTACCAAACCAACCGCATCAGCTTCGATTATATTTTCGCTTCAGAGCAATATCTAAGACTTGGGGATCCGGGAAGTTGTGGTTATACCGATGCTTTTGCTTTTTTAATTAAAGAAGCCGATACCGCAAATCCTTACATCAATTTAGCTGTAATACCTGGCACTTCTACACCCATTACTTCCAATAACGTGAGAGGCAGAGGCGGAAGATGCCAAGCACAAAACGAACATTATTTCGGGAAATATAATCCCGACGAAAGCCCAACCAACTACAATGGAGAAACTGCGATTTTAACAGCGAGTACAGATATTATTCCAGGCAAAAAATACCATATAAAACTCGTAATTGCCGACCAAGGAAATTCCCTGTACGATTCCGCAGTTTTCCTAAAAGCAGGAAGTTTCAATGGGAATAAAATCTTGGGCGAAGACCGATTAATCTCGGAACGAAATGCCCTTTGTTTCGGGGAACTTTTGACTTTGGATGCTACAACAACAGGAGCAACCTACCAATGGTACAAAGACGGAAATGTAATACCAACAGCCAACCAAGCGACCTATACCGTAACCGAAACGGGAATTTATAACGTAAAAATAAATACGGGAACTTGCACTTTGGAAGGTAATATTATTGTAGAGTATTTACCACAATTCAATATTATTGGTGAGGAGATTTTTTATTTTTGTGATGAAGATTTTTCGGAGAATTATCGTGTGAATTTTCTTAATGATATTAATCCTCAACTTATCCAAAACCACAATAGTTACGACATAAAATATTATCTAAATCGCAACGATGCTGAAAATGGCAACAGCAATTTCTTGCCTAATGAATGGACTTTCACCGCAGAAACTTCTCTTTTTGCAAGAGTGAGCAATGGTTATTGCCCTGCTTCGGTGAAAGAAATACAACTGAAAACCAATCCTAAAATCCCACTAAACACTGTTTCCCCAATAGAAATTTGCAATCATCTTTTGGCGAATTCGGTGGAGATTAATCTTGGGGATTATCAAAATTTGTTTACCAATTCGGCTACGGCAACGTTCTACGAAACTTTGGCTAATGCACAAAATAAAACCAATCCCATTAATTTTAATCAAAATATTTCTGCGAATAAAACTTTTTATTTAAGATTTGAAAACGCAACCGATTGCCCGAATATCGGTGAATTGTCATTCATTTTTAAGCAACCAAGAAAGTCCGAAACTCTCATCAATAAAACGATTTGCCAAAACGCAACAACAACTTTAAATGCAGGAACTGGCTTCGATTCTTATCTTTGGAGCAATGGCGAAACTTCATCTGCAATCACGGTTGGCATCGGGGAATATTTTGTGGATTTAGCAAGCAATGGTTGTATTTACCGACAATATGTGAATATTACAACTTCCGAAAATCCTGTCATTAATTCCGTAATTGTCGAAGGAAGCACGGTTACGATTAATGTTTCGGGAGGAACAGGAACGTATCTTTATTCCATTAATGGCACGGATTGGTTCTCGAATCCTCAATTTTACAATATTGCAAGAGGAACGCATTCCGCCTTTGTGAAAGACACCAATGAATGTGCAATAGTGGAAGAGCCTTTCATCATCATCAACCTCATTAATGCGATTACTCCAAACAATGATGGCGTGAATGATGTGCTGGATTATTCGGATTTAAAAATAAAAACCAACGTTTCCATAGAAATCTACGACAGATATGGCAAGCGAATTTACGAATCGCAAAACGACAATTTTATTTGGAACGGTACATCAGGCGGAAGAACTGTGCCAAGCGGAACTTATTGGTACATTCTAAAATGGACTGAACCCGCAACTGGCGAACAAAAACTATACTCCAATTGGATTTTAGTGAAAAACAGATGATTTTAACAAAATCTGTATATTTTTAATATAACTTTAACCTATTTCCTTTATCTAAGATATTCGTAGAGAGATAATTTATAGTATTTTTGCGAATAATATGAAGAAGGTTATTATTTTA
>JAUNTR010000341.1 GCA_030538575.1 Cruoricaptor ignavus
CATTGTCATATTTCCCTTTCGCTGTTAATTTTCCGCCTTCAATATCATAATCTTCTATCCATTTTCCATGTCTTAGTTTGGAATTGGTATCAGATTTTTTATATTGATTAATAGGTTGTGTTTGGCAAGCGTACATCAGAAAAAGAATAAATGCAATTCTCATAATTAATATAGATTAAGATTAATTAGCGTGAAAATACACAAAATAAATTAATGATTTTTAAAGTTTAGTATGAAAAAAATATAAATTTTTATAATCATTAATTCAAATCCTCTGTAATATCTTTTTTAGTTATCTTTGCAAAAATAAATTAACCACAATTATAACCTATGAAAAAAGGATTTTTCATTATATTTTGCACTTTATCCACTTTTGTATTCTCTCAGAATAGTATTTCTTTTGAGGATAAATCATCTTTTCAAGAAATTTTATCGAAAGCCAAAAAAGAAAACAAATTGGTTTTTATGGATGCTTTTGCTGCTTGGTGTGGGCCGTGTAAATTGATGGAGAAAAATATTTTCCCAAAAGAAAATGTGAAATCTTATTACAATACCAATTTCATCAATGCCCGATTTGATATGGAAAAAGGCGAAGGCAGAGAGATTGCGAATAGATATGGCGTAAGGTCTTATCCTACATTTTTGTTCCTAAATGGAGATGGAGAAGTGGTTTACAAAGGAATGGGATATTTGGATGAAACCGAATTTTTATCTCTTGGAAATGAGGCAAATAGCATTGCGAAAGGCGGTTCTTCAAAAGAGCGTTTTGAGAATGGAGAATCTAATCCCGAGTTTCTGCTGAATGCGATAAAACTAAATGCCAATACCGATCCAGAGTTTGCTAAAAGAGTTTCGGAAAGGTATTTTGCTGTGAAGAAAAATCCTGAATTTACACAAGATGAAGTTTATATTTTACTTCATTTTTTGAAATCTGCTAACGAACCGAATTATAAAGTTTTCACTAAGAACAAATCCGAAATTGTAAAAATATTGCCTGAAAATGTGTACGAACAATTCGATACACAAATGAAGCTAAGCGGTTTGGTAGAGCAATCCATAGACCAATCTGCTAAGACGATTAATGAAAATTTGTTCTTGCAAGAAGCTACAAAATTGGTTGGAGAGAAAGAAGCTCATCAACATCTTAATCAATTGAAAATCAGTTTTTATCCTGCGGTTGGCAATTTTACGGAATATGAAAAAATAGCATTGGATTTTTATAAAGATGGCAGCGGTTTTAATGCTGATGAACTGAACCGAGTAGCATTTATTTTCTCTGAAAATATTCAGAATTTATCTTCGCTAAAAACGGCAACCATTTGGGCAGAAAAATCGGTAATGAATGGTGAAACGCCCGAAAATACTTATATCTTGGCAAAATTGTATTGGAAAACAGGAAATAAAGATGCCGCAAAAATGTTCGCCGAACAATCGGTAAAACTTACCAAACGAAAAGGGATGGATGCTACTGTACCCGAAAAATTACTTTCAGAAATTAAATAATCTTTTCAATCAATGATAAAAAAAATATTAGGAGCGGCTTTGCTTACCACAGCAACTGTCTTTTTTTCGGCACAAGAAAAAAAGGAAAAAGCGTTGTATGTAAAAGGCAATGCACTATTTGCTCCACTTGGGATGATAAATGCAGGTTTGGAATATCAGCTTTCGCAAAAATTCACTTTGCAGGCAGATGGTTTTATTTCCCCTTGGAAATCTTTTTTCGGCAATCACGCACAGGTTTATATGGGACATTTGGAAGGTCGATATTATTTTGATAAAGCATTTAGCAAATGGTATGTTGGCTTGAATTCTGGTTTCGGACTTTTTGATATGACGAAGTGGAATTATTCTGGTTCAGACAAATTCCAAAGAGGGTTTAATTATATGCTTGGTGCAACGGTCGGTTATCAATTCCAATGGAAAGAAAATTGGAATATAGATTTGTATCTTGGTGGTGGAACTTCGCAAGGTTTTTATCACGGTTATGAAATCGAACCGCCCGATAAATGGGTAAGATACGAGGAAGCCAACGGTTGGAACAAAAGCGGAGAATGGATTCCGTATCGTGGCGGAATAATGATTTCTTATAAATTGAAATAAATTTTTTAACTCCAATTTATTTAATTTTTAAACTTTTTCAAATGAAATTATTTAGTAAAAAACATATCATCATTTCCATTATTACTTTTATTATCGTTTTCGCAATGAATTACGTTGGGAACGAAGCCGAAGATAAACTGGCAACTGCACTTATGAATGCCGTTGCGGGAGTTGTTGGATTATCTCTCGGGCTTTTTATTTTGTATAAAAATAAAGATGGAAAACCACACGATAAATTTGATTAACAGACTGTTAAATTTCGGTTTTTGAGTTTTGAATTTTAGATTGTCACTCTGAGCGAAGTCGAAGAGGAATTTTGAACCTTGAACCTTTTTGTAACGATGAAAATAGGACAACAAGTTTCGGTATTAGATGAAGATTTGGGCGGAATTATAACTTCCGTTCACGGGG
>JAUNTR010000342.1 GCA_030538575.1 Cruoricaptor ignavus
AAAAGAACCATAGAGCAGGTAAGAATCTCCTTCAAAGAAAAATGTTCGAACATATTAGACGTTTTATTAATTCGGCAAAATTATTAATATTTTTTAATAATTAAGCAATATCGGGAAATTTTTTTTTCACCTTGGAAAAAAGCTCGAGAATATATTCTTGGGAATGTACAGGAGCATACTTTTCCACACGTATTTGCTCGACAATATTTCGATAATCTTCGGCTATTTTTTCACCTTTGTGATTTTGCAAATAAGTCTTTAGATCCGAATTATATTTTTGGGACACTTGCTTTTCCAAGCTGGTATTGAGTTCTTCAAAAGCATTAAAAAATCCATCGAAATCTGCCTGAGCTATTTTATTTTCCATAAAAAGCAAAGAGGATTCGACATCTACCAAAGGTAAGGTGTTTTTTATTTTCTCTTCGGTTTCTGCAACGGAACCTAAGGAAAGATTTTCTGTTTTAGGTTTTTGATTATTCATTTTTCTCCAAACGGAAATTACGATTATCAAAAATATAAAAAAAACTAAAATTAATGAATAATTAGTAAAGAGAGCTTTCCAATTTAGCTTTTCTTTTTCTACAATTTTATATTGTTTGGTTTCTATAATTGGCGTGTTTACGCTTTCCAAAACAGTATTGGTATATTCATTTACCTTTTCCAAAGTTGTTTTGGCATCAGAAATCTGCTCGGTTGTCATTACATTCAAAACCAATGTTTTAGCACCTAAATCTACATATTTTTTTTGCTCGGGATTGAAGTATGCAAACCCCTCGGTCTTCACAGTTATCTCTCCATTTTTTTTAGGAACGATGACATAGCGTGCTTCTATTTCGCCTTTCAGTCCATCCTTTTTTATTTTATTAGAAATATCGGGTTTATAAAAAGTATAATCCTTGGATGCTAAAATTTTCGGTAATAAATTTTCATTAAGATTCCCTTTACCTTTTATTTTTACAAGAATATCTATAGGTTTATCAACCTCTAATTGTTTGGTTTCAGAGGCATTAATGATTTTAATATCAAAATCTCCAACCGCATTTTTAAAGTTTTTGGGAGAACCAGTTGGTAAGCTTTTTACATTTAGTTTTACAGGATTAGATTTTATATTATCCACCTTTCGGTTTTCATCTGCGAAAGAAACAGAAGCTCTTGGCACATTGATATTCCCTGTCTCATTAGGAAAAATTAAAACCACACCAACCACTTGCGAAGATATATTGGCTTTTTGTTCTATTTCGGATTTCGCAAAACTTATGGGTTTTATTTGCACATTATCATTTTCGGGAAAACTTACCTTTCCTACCCTTCTCAAACTGTTAAAATTTTTGCTGTACGCTCGGATAATGGCAACAGTAGGCTGATTTTTGTAAACTTCTTTTTCTTGAAGTTCCATATTCAGATATACATTTTCCGCTGGATTTTCTGCCAACGGTTTCGCTCCGAAATCTCCATCTTTCACCCAAACATCAAATGGTTCGCTTTTGTAAATTACGCCATTTACTGTTACTAAAAACGAGCCTATTTTTATTCTTCCAAGTTGTTTTGGTTCTAATACAAACTCGTAAACTAACTGATTAATAACGGTTTTTGTAGTTGGATCACCATAAGTTTGGCGAACCGAACCTTGCCCCAAAATATTGAATTTGGACAAATCTGGAAGGCGAACAGGTGTTTCTTGTATATATTCGTTACCGTTGGTTTCTTGTATTACAGTGAGGATAAATTGCTCTCTAAGTCCGATGGTTTTCTTATCCGTATCTGCAATAATATTCACTTGTCCAAAAGTGAAAATGGACAAAAACATTATGAAAAAATATTGCAGTTTTGTATATTTCATTACCAATCTTTCTCGTTGCTTTGCGGCATAGAGTACGAATTTTTGTTAAGGATTTTTCTTGCAGTTTCTCGTTCTTTATCTTCTATCCTGTTCAGTATGGCATTTTGCAAATCCTTTGGCATATTGCTTCCTTTATCTTCCTTTGGCTCGGGATTAGGATTTTCGCCATCGCCTTGCCCGTTATCATTTTGGTTGCCTTGTCCATTATTTTGCTGTTCGCCTTTTGGGTTTTCCTCTTGGTCTTGGTTTTTACTTTTTCCATCGCCTTTTCCACCACCTTTATCTGCATTGCTTTGTTGTTCTTTTTCTTTCTCTTTCAACATTGCAATTTCGTAATTCTTCCGAATGGTTTCGTTGTAAGGTTCTTGTTTCAAGGCTTTTTTGTAAAATTCCGCAGCCTTGGTTGTGCGGTCATTTTTCATATAAGCATTACCTTGGTTGTAGAGTGCAGCAGCTTTATCTGCCGAGTTTTTGGCAAGCGTTTCTGCTTTGGCATATTCCGCAATTGCTTCCTCGTACATTTTTCTTTTGTAGAAAGAATTGCCAAGATTGTAATGTGCTGCAAAATCTTTTTCATTAGACTTTACCGCATCCATAAATTTGGAAGAAGATGTTTCGTAATTTCCTTTTTCAAATTGTTTAT
>JAUNTR010000343.1 GCA_030538575.1 Cruoricaptor ignavus
CTCGCACCAAAATCGGTTCATCGGGCGACCATTTTCCTTTCGTCAGAGCAAAGTGGATTTGGTCGGTGCTTGTTTCTCTGAATGCAAAAAAATCAAAATCGCCATAAACCGTTTTCACAGCACGTTCTTCTATTTTTTCAACCAAATTCCCTTTTTGTAATTGGTAATGAATTAAATCCTCAATAGAAACTATTTTCAAATCGTGTTTTTTAGCCAATTCTACCAACTGCGGTAATCTTGCCATTGTACCATCATCATTCATTATTTCGCAAATCACACCACCTTCTTTCAAACCCGCAAGTCTGGTTAAATCTATGGCGGCTTCGGTGTGTCCTGCTCTTTTCAGCACGCCTCCTTTTTTAGCTCGAAGTGGGAAAATATGACCAGGACGCATAAAATCCGTTGGTTTTGTATTTTCGTTCATCAATGCTAAAATAGTTTTAGAACGGTCGCTTGCAGAGATTCCCGTAGAAACACCTTCGCCCAAAAGGTCGATAGACACGGTAAATGCGGTTTCTTTCGGATCGCTACTTCTACTCACCATCACTTCTAAACCCAGCTCATCACAACGTTTTTCGGGAAGCGGCGTACAAATAAGACCTCTACCATAGATGGTCATAAAATTGATAATCTCGGGTGTGGTAAGCTCCGCAGCTGAAAGAAAATCGCCTTCGTTTTCACGATTTTCATCATCTACTACGATAATGATTTTTCCGTTTCGCAAATCCTCTATCGCTTCGGGAATAGTATTGAGAGTTATATCTGACATTTCGATTTTTTTATTTTCCACAAATATACTAAGAATGGATGGATAAACGAAATTGAGGTTGAGATTAAGGTTGAGGTTGAGTTAAAAGGTTATAGGGTTATAAAGCTATTTATATTGCTTATAGCCAATTGCAATAAGCCATAGGCTAAAAGCAATAAGCGAGGAGCCAAAAGCGATATATTTCGTAACTTTGGGCTTTTAAAAAAATAGAAATGACATCGAAAATCATTATTGAAAATCTAAAAATCTATGCATTCCACGGGGTTCTTCCTGAGGAAAATGTAACGGGAACGTATTACCTCATCAATGTAGAAATGCATGCTAATCTTTGGAAAGCCTCGGAAACAGACAACCTAAACGACACGATAAACTACGCCGAAGTGAACGATATTATTCACCAAGAAATGAAAATCCCATCTCAACTTTTGGAACACGTTGTGGGCAGAATCATCAATAAAATTAATGAAAATTTTTCAAAAATTGAATATATAAAAGTAAAACTCACCAAAACCAGTCCGCCAATGAAAGGCGAAATGGATGGCGTAAGTGTGGAAATGGAAAAGCAATTTTAACCCCGAAGTTAGGAAATCATTAACCTAAATCTTCAACCACTTCTCTGAAAATGGTATAAGATTTTTTTCTGCTTTCGTGGTCGTAAATATGAGATGTTATCATAATTTCATCTACCTGAAACTGCTTTTGGAAATCTAAGATTTGAGATTTCACACTCTCAGGACTTCCTATAAAACTATATCGCAACATATTTAGAACGTGGGCTTTTTCCATAGGGTTCCAATAATCATCTATATCTTCCACAGGTGGGGAAAATGGTTTTCTATCATCCCGAATAATATTTACAAATGCCATATAAAGTGTATTGGCAAGTTGTTTTGCTTCCGCATCAGATTCTGCTGCAATCCCATTAACACAAGCAATGATATAAGGATTAGGAAATTCCGCTGAAGGATTATAATTTTCCCTGTAAATCCTAAATGCTTCTTGCATCATATTAGGTGCGAAATGTCCTGCAAAAGCATAAGGCAATCCCAATTCTGCTGCGAGCCAAGCACTATCGGTAGAAGAACCCAAAATATACATTGGGATATCACAACCTTCACCCGGAATGGCACGAACCGATGCGTTTTTATTTTCAGAAGAAAAATATTGTTTCAGTTCTAAAATCTGTCTCGGAAACTGCTCATTAATTATTGCAGGATTTCTCCCCAATGCTTTCGCTGTTAATCCATCAGTTCCCGGGGCTCTGCCCAATCCCAAATCTATTCTTCCAGGGAAAAGACTTTCCAATGTTCCGAACTGCTCTGCAATTACCAAAGAGCTGTGATTCGGGAGCATAATCCCTCCTGAACCCACACGTATAGTTTTTGTGCCATTGGCAATATAACCAATAAGCACCGATGTTGCAGAACTCGCAATACTCGCCATATTGTGATGTTCTGCCAACCAAAAACGTGTATAACCGTGCTGTTCCACATGGCGAGCCAAATCTAAACTATCCAAAAAAGTATCTTGTATGGTTTTCCCTTGTTTTACGGGAGCAAGGTCTAAAACCGATATATTAAATGTTTTCATTTTGTATTTTTAATTAAAGTAAAACTATTCTTTATCTTTTTCTCAATCATCATTTTTCGAGCCAAAGAAACTCCAAAGCAGACGGATTTCGCCAAATTCAAAATCTTCGGGAAGATTTTTTT
>JAUNTR010000344.1 GCA_030538575.1 Cruoricaptor ignavus
TATGGTCAAACTATCTGCCATAAAAAATTTATTAAATAAAATTTAAACAGGCTCTGAAAACTTTTGTTCCTAAATAGTAGCCGAAAATCGGATTCCAAAAAATCCAAAAAGTTGAGAAATTTTTAGCTCCCAGTGATTTTTGCAAATTGTTACGAAGAGAGTCGGGATGTCCCAATGGAACGCCATTTCTTCTCTTTATGTATTCGGATAAATCCATTTTTGAGTTTTATTTTTATTCAAAAAATTTCGTTGTCAGTATCTTGGCTAATATACACATAAACCCCATTCCTAAAAGGATTTATTTCTGAATAGGTACGAGCAAGACACTCGCACCAGCGTGGGGGAAGCGGTCAATTTCTCTTTTATCTCACATTTTGCCAATACTATGTTATCGGCAATTTTTTATTTTTCAGCCGTTCGATTTCTTTTGCCAGCGTTTGTTTTTCCGTCTTGGATTTTGTCAGCCCGATGGCGGTTTCGTAATGATAAATTGCTTTGCCAAAGTTTGTTTCAGCATATAAGTAACCTAACAGTTCGTGATAATAATTGCTGTCTGTCAGTTTTAATTTTTCGGCTTCGGAAATTGCTTTGTCGTGTCCGTAAACTTTGGAAAATGCAAATATCCTGTTCAATGCCGTTATGGGCGAATATTCAATAAGAATAAGTTGGTTGTAAAGCTGTAAAACGTGTTGCCATTTGTTTTCGTCTGTTGGTGTGGTATGCCAATACGCAATACCTGCTTCCAAATGATATTTTGAAACTTCGTTTCCGTTACAGGCGTTTACCAAATAGTAATTTCCTTTTTCAATCAGCGTTTTGTTCCACAAATTTTGGTCTTGTTCGTCAAACAAAACGGTTTCGCCTTTGTCGTTTGTTCTTGCTTCAAGCCGTGAACTTTGAAAGCACATTAGAGCAAGTAAAGCGTTTGTTTGCGGTGTGTTTGTATAGTCGTTGTCTGTTAATATTAGCGTTAGTCTTACGGCTTCCGAACAAAAGTTTTTTCGGATTTGCGGATTGTTTGTTTTGGAAAAATAACCTTCGTTAAACAGTAAATACAATGTTTGTAAAACGGTGTCTAACCGTGATTTAATTTCCGTTTCGGTTAAAGTTTTGATTTGAAAGTTGTCGTTACGAAGATTTGTTCTGGCTCGTAACAACCGTTTTTTTATCGTTTCTGTTTTTGCCAAAAAAGCATTGGCGATTTCTTCCACGCTGAAACCGCAAAGAATTTGAAGTGCCAAACAAATCTGGCTTTCGGTCGGATTTGTCGGATTGCAAACTGCAAAAATCATTGCCAACTGACTGTCCGAAATATTTTGATTGTTAAACTCAAAATTTTCTCCGGTTTCAAGTTTGGCTGGTTTTATGGCTTCTTTGATTTGCGTTTCAAAAACGGCAATGTGTTTGAAATAATCCTTAGTTTTGTTTTTGGCAACTGTATAAAGCCACGCTGTCGGGTTTTCGGGTATTCCGTTGATTGCCCAGTTTTCAGATGCTTTTAGAAACGTATCGCTGGCAATATCTTCGGCAATTTCAATGTGTTTTAAACCAAAATGACGGCATAAAACAGCCGTCATTCTTGCATATTCCTGTCGGAATAAGTGAGGTAAAAGTTCGTTATGTGATTTTGGATTAATCACGTTTTAAAACTTCTCTCACTTCAATGTTTCCACCAACTTGGTCAAAAATCGGATTGCCTTTTGCCATTTCTACGGCTTCATCAATAGTTTCCGCTTTTACAACAACGTAACCACTGATAAACTCTTTGATTTCGGTGTAAGGTCCGTCCGTTACTACGTTGTTAGGCTTTACGGTTTTCGCACTTCCCGGAATTGGCAAAAGTGTGTTGCCTTTGTCCACCAACTTGTTTTGGGCGGCAATGCCTGCTAACCAATTCATACGTTCCTGCATCTGCTCGGGCGACGGTTTGAAGTCGGCAATGTCTTTCAGTCTGAAAATTAATGCAAATTCTTTCATTGTTTTAAAATTTTAATGTTCGACTTAATGACGATTGACTTTTCAAGTCGGGGACAAATTTCGTGAGTTTTTTAGTGTGATTTTTAGAGTTTTATAATTTCGTCAAGTTTTAGCTCACTCTTTATAGCTCGATATGCAATTATGATTAGGTCAAATGTATTTGCAATAAATAATGATATGAGTATAATACTTAAATAAGAGGAAATATATTCATTCAAATCTAAAACAATAATAAAAATTGAGGCGATTAAAATGAGTAAAAAAATTAGCATATTTAAAAAACTAAATGTTAGAGTTTTTGGGATTCTTTTGGAATTCAAATTTGTATAATATTGTAATTTGTCAAAAATGTTTGTTTCAAAATGAGCAAATGCATTCTTAAGACTTGAATGATAATCATTTTTGTTTATTTGCTCATTAAAAATTTTGGCATTGTTAATCATAGATATATTTTGTAATTTTGCAAAATGAAATGTTATAAGTGTCAATCAGACTATAAAGTTA
>JAUNTR010000345.1 GCA_030538575.1 Cruoricaptor ignavus
ACAGGAGTTATATTTGGTAAAAAACTATCCGTATTATGAAAACTCAATTCTTCATGACTTTCCTCTTCAATTTCATTTCCGATTAAAGAGTTAATTTCTTCATTATCAATATTTTTGTTGATTAAAACAGAGCTATCTTCAATCTCAGCTTTTTCCTCAATCTTAACCTCTGCCTCAACCTCAATCTCTTCTTCGATTTTATTTTCAATTAAAGAGTTAGTTTTCTCATTATCAATATTTTTGTTGATTAAAACAGAGCTATCTTCAATCTCAGCTTTTTCCTCAACCTCAATCTCTTCTTCGATTTTATTTTCGATTAAAGAGTTAGTTTCCTCATTATCAGTATTTTCATTGGTTAAAATAGAGTTGTCCTTTTCCTCAACCTCAACCTTTGTCTCAACCTTAACCTCAATTTCCTCTTCGATTTTATTTTTAATTAAAGAGTTAGTTTCCTCATTATCAATATTTTCATTGATTAAAATAGAGCTATCCTCAATCTCAGCTTTTTCCTCAATCTTAACCTCTGCCTCAACCTCAATTCCCTCTTCGATTTTATTTTCGATTAAAGAATTAGTTTCCTCATTATCAGTATCTTCATTGATTAAAACAGAGCTATCTTCAATCTCAGCTTTTTCCTCAATCTTAACCTCAGTCTCAACCTTTGTCTCAACCTCTGCCTCACCCTGTTCCAATTTATTAATGAAAAGATAAAGGATTTTTTTATCCGTTGTATAAGCCGCAGTTTTGGAAAGTTCGGTTTTATAATTTTCGGGTAAAAATTCAGAAGTTGCCAAAAGATGCAACGCCCTAATACTCTGTATATAAGGGTGTGTTTTCAACTCCGTTTCCAAAAGGTTTATATCTTGCTTTTGTATATTGTTGGGATGTTTTATTAGGTCTAAAATTCTATCATTCATAATTACCAATCTGCTACAATATCGTTAAAAATTTTATTAATAATTCTTTCTGTTACCACTTGTACTTGTGAAGCTTCTATTTGGTTGTAATCCAAATCGCTACTGAATGTGGCTTCATCAGAATAGGTTCTGTCGAAACCTTTTTCGGGTTCTACATTGTTCTCGTAATGCACTTTTACCGTGATTACCAATCGGTTTTGTGCGGCTTGCATTTGTGCACCAGTTTGCGTGGTAACTGGCGAAGAAATGGTAGTTGCTAAGATTTCGTAATTCGTAATTTCGCCTTCTATCAAAATATTTGGGCTGTCTGTTGTGCCTTTTAGTGTGGTTCTTTGCAGAAATCGATTGTTAATATCTATCGTAAATTGCTGTGCCAAAGAGGGGTTCATTAGCGTAGCATTATTGATGAAATCCCGAATTTGTATGGTTTTTACATCGGGGCTCAATGACGTTCCTGTAAAGGAATAGCAACTATTCAGCAATAAGAGAAACAAGGCGAAAGAAAAGATTTTCAACCCACTTTTGTTTATATTTGAAATAAGTTTATTCATTAGTCTTCCAAATTATATTGTTTTATTTTTCGGTACAGAGTTCTTTGCGAGATTCCCAATTCGTCCGCTGCACGATTTCTCCTACCTTTATGCTTTTCTAATGCCCTCATAATCAGTTCTTTTTCATTATTTTGAAGGGATAGGGATTCGGGTTTTGCTTCTTCGATTTCAATATCTTCCACATCTCCATAATCATCACTGGGGTTCGATATAATCGTAGGATTTACGATATTGCTTTCGTTTTGATTTGTATCTTCAAAGTAAAGCAAAGAGTTTGGGTTTTGAATTTGATTTTCAGGAGTATAAATCCTATTAATTAAATCTTGTTCTTGATGATTAAACTCTATATTTCCTCTATTTTTTATCAATTCCGAAGTTAGAGATTTCAAATCATTAATGTCATTTCTCATATCGAAAAGAATTTTATACATAATCTCTCTTTCCGAATGAAACTCTGAGTTGGAAATATTTTCCGTTTTTCCTTTTTGTATCACAGCAGGCAAATTGGTTTGCGTAGGAATGTACTCTGCTAATTTTACGGAATTTATTTGTCTATTCTGCTCAACCACAGTCATTTGCTCCACCAAATTTCTCAATTGTCGCACATTTCCTGGGAAAGGATAATTTTCCAAATAAGTTACAGCATCGGGCAACAATTCCAATTCGGGCATTCTGTATTTTTCAGCAAAATCTATGGCAAACTTTCGGAATAATAGATGAATATCGCCTTTGCGTTCCCGAAGCGGAGGCATATCTATCTGTACGGTGTTTAGCCTGTAATACAAATCTTCCCGAAACCGACCATCTTGTATCGCAGACATCATATTCACATTGGTTGCTGCGACAATCCTTACGTTGGTTTTTTGGATCTGAGACGAGCCGACTTTCATAAATTCACCACTTTCCAAAACCCTCAACAATCGAACCTGCGTTTGCAAAGGCAGTTCGCCGACTTCATCCAAAAAAATAGTTCCGCCATCTGCCACTTCAAAATAACCT
>JAUNTR010000346.1 GCA_030538575.1 Cruoricaptor ignavus
CGTTTCCCAAAAAATGTTAAAATAATTATAAAAGGAGAAAAAAACAACGAGGTATTAATAGAAAATACGAAATTTGAGTTTTCAAAATCGCAAACACCTTATTCAGTGCCAAACGGTTATACAAAAGTAGAGATTAAATGACAAAACAAAAGATATATATATTTCTTGGGATTATGGCTTTTCATTTTGGTTTCGGGCAAACCAAAACGCAGTTGCAAGCACAAAACAACGAGTTGAAAAAGCAGATTGCAACCATCAACTCCAACCTTGCAAAAACCAAAAAAGAAGCCAAACTTTCCGTAGCTTATCTGAACGAAGTGAACAAAAAAATCGCACTTCGTGAAAAGGTTTACACCAATACCCAAAAAGAAAAAAAGCTGATAGAAGATGATATCTATCTGAAACAATTGGAAATCAACAGGCAGAAAAAAGAACTTACCATCCTTAGAAAAAACTATGCCGATGTTTTAGTAAAAGCCTATAAAAATAAAGGCGTACAGAATAAAGTTACGTTCATCCTTTCATCCAGAAACATTGGTGAGGCTATAAGAAGAGTGCAATATCTAAAAAACTATGCCGATTACCAAGAACGCAAAGCTGCTGAAATAATGGGTGTTGCAGATAAAATACAGAAAAATATCGCTTCTAGACAAAAATCTGTACAAGACAAAGAAACCTTGCTAAACTCTCAAAAACAAGAACTTACCACGATAGAAGCCGAACGAAAACAAAAAGAAGTTCTACTGGAAGACTTTAAGAAAAATGAACAAAAACTAACTGCCGAACTTGGACAAAAGCAAGCTGAATCCAAAGCATTAGAAGGAAAAATACGAGCTATTATTGCTGAAGAAATAAGAGTTGCAAAAGCTAAAGAAGAGGCCGAAAGAAAAGAACGTGCCGAAAAAGAACGCCTTGCAAAAATAGCCGCTGAAAAAGAAAAAGCAAGAATAGAAGCCGAAAACAGAGCGAGAATTGCAGCCGCAGAAGAAGCCAAAAGAAAAGCCGAAGCCGAAGCTAAAAGACTAAAAGATATTGCGGATAAAAAAGCTGCTGAGGAAGCTGAAAGAGCCAAAATTGCAGAAGCAGCAGAAGCCAAAAGACTGGAAGATGCACGAAAAACCGCAGATGCCGAAAAAGCCGAAGCCCGAAGAATTGCCGCAGCAAAAGAAGCTGCAGATGCCGCAGCAAAAGCCAAAGAAGCAGCCGACAGAGCAGCTGCTGCAAGAGCCAACGAAGCAGAACTGGCAAAGAAAAACGAAGAAGCCAAAAAAGCTGCTGAAGAAAAAACCAAAACCGCTTTTGGAGTTGGAGCCACATCTGCCAGCAATTTTGCCGCTAACAGAGGTAGCCTTGCAATGCCTGTTTATGGCACAATTACGCACAGGTTTGGCAGACAACCGCACCCTGTCTTCAAAAATATTGTAGAAGAAAATAACGGAATAAAAATTGCTGTATCCAAAGGGACAGTCGCTAAATGTGTATATCCGGGACAAGTCTCCCGAGTGTTTGTAGATGGTGGTACAAAAACCGTAGTAGTAAGACACGGCAGTTATTTTACAATCTATTCCAATTTGGAATCTACATCGGTTTCGCCAAACCAAACTATTTCTGCGGGAACTCCTGTGGGAACGGTCGGGGCAGATTTCGATGGTTCTTATACCTTAGATTTCCAAATTTGGAACGGCACATCGCCTGTGGATCCATTAGGTTGGGTCAGATAAAAATTGTACATTTGCTAACTTTTAAAAATATAAAAAAATGAATATTCTTGGTATGGTTTCCTGGCAACAGATTCTAATTGTTGCGATACTTATCATCTTACTATTTGGGGCGAAAAAAATCCCTGAACTAATGAGAGGTGTAGGTTCCGGAATTAAGGAATTTAAAGACGCCGTAAAGGAAGATGAAAAAACAAAAGAAGAAGAAAGTAAAAAAGAAAACGCTAACTAAAAATCTAAGAAATTAAAATTATGTCCTTTTCAGAAAACGCTTGGGAAATCTTTAATAAAGCTGTAAACGATTATCACATCACGGATTGCGTAGATGCACATGAACAAAATACATACACAAAAGGAAGTTTGGAACACCTTTTGTATGCTAAGAATTGGATTGATACCGTTCAGTGGCATCTGGAAGACATTATAAGAGATGAGAATATCAACCCTGATGAAGCTTTAAAACTGAAAAGAAGAATAGACTCCTCCAACCAAAAAAGAACTGATTTAGTGGAATTTATCGACAGTTGGTTTCTTCAGGAATATAGTGGTATAACACCAAAAGATAATGCTAGAATAAATACCGAAACTCCCGCTTGGGCTGTCGATCGGCTTTCTATTTTAGCTCTAAAAGTGTATCACATGGCTTTGGAAGCGAATAGAACTTCTGCAACAGAAGAACACCGCAACAAATGCCAAGAAAAATTAAATGTCTTAAACGAGCAAAAAAAAGATTTAT
>JAUNTR010000347.1 GCA_030538575.1 Cruoricaptor ignavus
GCACATCCTTACGAGGAAGTTGCTTACCAAATTTATACTTTGGAAAACGAAAACCAATATTCGGGTTTGGGCAGATATGGCGAACTGAAAGAGGAAATGCACGAAATGGATTTTATGAAAATGGTGAAAGAAAAATTTGGATTACAAGTCATCCGACATTCTGCAACGACAGGAAAAAAAATAAAAAAAGTAGGCGTGCTTGGAGGAAGTGGAGCGAGTGGAATAAAAAATGCAATGGCGAAAAAATGCGATGCTTACCTAACGGGAGATGTGAAATATCACGATTTTTTTCTGGCAGAACAGCAAATGCTGATTTGCGATATTGGACATTTGGAATCCGAACAGTTTGTTGTTCAACAATTATTTGATATTTTCTCGGAAAATTTTCCTAAATTTGCAATCTCAAAATCTGAGGAAAATACTAATCCTGTAAATTATTTTTTATAAAATATGGCTAAAAAAGCAATCGAAATCTCAGTTGAAGAAAAATTAAGAGCACTTTATGATTTACAAATCATAGATTCCAGGCTCGATGAAATCCGTAATACTCGTGGTGAATTGCCCGTGGAAGTGGAGGATTTGGAAATAGAAATAGAAGGCTTGCAAAAAAGAGCCGAAAAAATAGAACTAAGCATAAAAGAACAAAATAGCGAAATAACGGCTAATAAGGAGAAAATAAATCGTTCTAAAAGCTTGATAGAGAAGTACAAAGCCCAACAAGATAATGTAAGAAACAACAAGGAATTCGAGTCCTTGGGTAAAGAGTTGGAATATGAAGAGCTGGAAATACAACTTCATGAAAAAAACAATAAAAAAATTAGTGAAAAGATAGATTTCAGTAAACAATCTCTATCCGAAGTAAAAGCAAAAATAGAGGAAAGAAAGCAACATCTAAACTTCAAAAAAGAGGAATTGGAAGGTTTGATTTCTGAAACCCAAAAAGAGGAAGATTATCTGTTGGAAAAATCTAAAGAATTTGCTGAAAAAATAGATGAAAGATTATTGAAATCTTACCAAAGAATCCGTGATAATTCTGTAAACGGTTTGGCTGTTGTAGGCTTGGAACGTGGTGCACCAAAAGGTTCTTTCTTTACAATTCCGCCGCAGAAACAAATGGAAATTGCCCAAAGAAAAAAAATCATTATAGATGAGCATAGTGGCAAAATCTTGGTAGATGAAGAATTGGTAAATGAGGAAACAGAAAAAATGGTAGAAATTATTAAATTCTAAATTTTATTCTGCTTTTACAATAAAATATTTAAAAACTGCTTATGACGAAATTATAAGCAGTTTTTTTGTTTTTTTAACCTAAAAATCTATGA
The DNA here is from genome assembly GCA_030538575.1 of Cruoricaptor ignavus. Lineage (GTDB taxonomy): Bacteria > Bacteroidota > Bacteroidia > Flavobacteriales > Weeksellaceae > JAUNTR01. The sequence continues at coordinate 1,323 of JAUNTR010000347.1, forward strand.
TAAGTTTGTATAATAAAATGTATTTTGATTAAGTTTGTAAATCGTTAGTTAATATTCTAATAATCAGAAATTATGAACTTTAAAGTACTCGTTTTTTTTATCTTTATCATTTATGCGTTTTCCATCACATCTTCGCCTATTTTAGGAGATAGTTTGGCATTTTCTGTATTGCAAAGTCAAGGTTTTGAGCTTGATACTAATGCAACTAATCATTTTTTATATGTTAATTTTTTGTCTGTTTTACATAAAATTTTCCCATTCATAAATCCTCATTATTTATTTGTTTTTATTAGTATTTTATTTTCAATTTTCACACTGTTTTTCCTGAGAAAGTTTTTACGGCTTTTTGATATTTCAGATAAAAGCATTTTAGTAACGGTACTTTTGTTAGCATTATCTTTTTCTTTTTGGCGAATTTCGATTATTACAGAAGTTTATGCTTTTTATTTATTTTTTGTATTACTTTTTTTCTATCATTCGTTTTCATTTATTAAATTTTCAGAGCGTAAAAATTTTATTTATGCTTCAATTTTATTGGGTATTTGTTTTTTAATTCACATTCAAAGTATTTTATTTTTACCATTTTATCTATTGATGATAGTAAGGAAAAATAGAGTAGGCGTTCGGTCTTTAGCACTTGGTGTTTTTACTTTTCTCATTATCGTTTTCTTGTTATTTATCCCTGTATTATTAGGAAAACACAATGCAATGGCAATCTTGAATGATGATAAATATCACGATTCTATATTCGATTATAATATCCAAACTTTGGTAAAGTCTTCAATAAGAAATATTGGTTTTCTTGTGTATAATTTTGCATTATTCCTAATTCTTATTCCTATTGGTTTCAGGCGAACAGGTTATAAAGTATATTTTGTAGTTTTGCTAATTCCTTTTTTATTTTTCATTTTAAAGCATAATGTTTCAGATAGTTATGTTTTTCATTTGGTTCCTTATCTTATTTTTACAATATGGTTTGGTCGGGCTTTGGATTGTATTTCTTTTAAAATAAAACCTGTGTATATTTTTCTGCTTCCTGTATTTTATTTTGCGACATATAATATCGTGAATTTCACGAGTATTGGTGAAAATATAAATAAGGAAACTGGATTTAAAGGTGGTAC
>JAUNTR010000348.1 GCA_030538575.1 Cruoricaptor ignavus
GCTTGGTCGGAAGAACGGCGTGGCAACACGAAAGAATTCTGCTCGAAAACAGTAAATGTAAACCCCGAACAATCAAACCCTTTGGACGTAGAACCACCATATTTATAAGGTGTTCCCAAATATCGTTGAGCATCTTTCAGTAGTTTTTGTATATCATTGGTTATTTTCCCCGAAAATCCGGAGTCTAAATTCCGAAGTCCTTCTGCCCTTTCTACGGTTTTATTTTTTGTAAAAGTTGTGGATTTAGACGATGTTGAAACAGGCTTTGCACTACCGCAAGATACAATAAATAAGGATAATGCAACGAAATAAAATATTGTTTTAAAATATGTATTAATAAAACTCATACTCGAAATTTAGATTTATACCGACAACGTAAAATATTAAAATTTATTGTGTTTGAAACTAAGAAATTAACTCCAAAAGGATTTTAATTTTAATAAAAATTTCATAGAAAAATATTGGCTATTTTCTGAAATTTTCGTAAAATTGAATGTTTTTTAAAATTAATCCGATGGCTTTGGAAGATTACATGCTGTCTTGTCCTACCAAAAAATATTTGGGCATAGATTGTTTGGGTTGCGGAACACAAAGGGCTTTGGCATTGATATTAGAGGGAAAATTTTTAGAGGCGTTCCAAATGTTTCCTGCAATTTATTCTATGCTTTTTTTTGGATTTTTTATTTTAATGAATTTCATTGATAAAAAGAGAGATTACTCCAAAGTCATTATTTTGTTTGCCGTAATAACTGCAGTAACTATGATTGTTTCTTTTTTTATAAAACACCATTAAAGAATCGATCATCAAAATACGAATTTAACCAATTAAAAAAATAAATTATGAACAACGAATCATTTTTACCAAACGACCAAAAACTTCCGAATGCACAAAAAGTACTTATTCTCGGCATTGTAGCCATAGTAGGTTCTTGTTGTTGCAACGGGATTATAGGAATTATCTGCGGACTCATTGGTCTTAATCTTTACAAAAAAGACAATGCCCTCTACCAAAGTTCACCGAATTCTTATACCGATTACAATAATCTAAATACTGGTAGAATACTCTGTATCATTGGATTAGTAGTTGGTGTAATTAGCCTTATATGGACAATCTACTTCTTCGCTTCAGGAGGAATGGATGCTTATATGGAACAAATGAATGAAATAATGAATGCTAACTAAATAGCAACATTACTAAACACAATAAATAACAAAACGCTCTATCAACTAAAACTGATAGAGCGTTTTTATTTTTCTTTAAGAGAATAAGGAATTAAGCTCTCAAATATCTTGCATAAGCATAGCCTTCTACACCTGCGGAAGTTCTTATTTTCCACCAGTCATCAGAACTTTGTTCTACCAATGTTACCAATTCTCCTTTCCCTGCTTTTCCTACGATAGCAGCTTCGGTAGATGGCTCTTGGCGAATGTTCAGATTAGATTCTTCTGTTGCCACAGTAAGATTTGCACCTGCTGCAAGCCCAGAAACCTGCACATCTATATTAATATCCGTTGCAGAATAAGTAGCATCTACCGCTCCCAAAGCATCCCATACCACATCTTTAGCCGCTGTGGAAACTGCACCCCCAGAGATATACAAAATACCATCTTGCTCTTGGATTTGCAGGTTAGAAAGTCCCGCTGTTTGTGCAGCTGCAATTACACCTGCATATTTATCTTGTAATGTACTCATTTTGATTATTTTACTACTAAACTGTTATTGTATTTTCCTACTTTCAAAGCATCTACAGATTCTTTTATCTTTCTTGCTTGCTGTGGTGAAACATTACCAGTAAGAGTAAGTTCGCCATTTACCACTTCTACTGCTACAGATGGGAAATCTTTCACCGCATCTTGTACTTTTTGCAAAATAGCAGGATCTACCTCGTTTACTTCTACCAGAGCCGCAATCGTGGTCATATCCATTACTTCTTTCACACCAGAGATTCCTTTCAAAGAAGCTATCATAGCATCCTTAGAAGCCTCGTCTGTAAATGTACCACTAAGGTGTGCTACACCATCTTTTACTTCTACTGAAGCATTAGGGTTTGCCGTAACTACGGTTGTAGCTTGTGCTTGGAGGTCGGCATCTGAAACTTTTTTCTTACAAGAAATAGCTCCGAAAGAAACAGCAAGTGCCAAAGCTGCCATTGCGATTGATTTTTTCATAGTCTAAAAAAATTAATTGTTATTAAAAATTATTTTCTCAAATTTAATAATAAAATTCATACCAAAAGTAAAAATAGTTTTAAATTTTTCTTAATTTTTTCACGGTCTTAATTTTTTAATTTATATAAATCATTTATTTGTGTGATAATACGCTAACATTTTGTAATACAATTTTGCAGCAAGAAAAGCCGTAGGTTTCGGCATTGCAGAGTCCATAAGTTCCACAATATCGAAGGCTACAACGTTGCATTTTTCAAATACTTT
>JAUNTR010000349.1 GCA_030538575.1 Cruoricaptor ignavus
ATCGGGAAAGGCTACACCGTAAAATCTGCCATACAATCTATGAATATGGTGGCAGAAGGCTACTATGCTGCAGATTCTATCTACAATACAAGTAAAGATAGAAATCTGAAATTGCCAATTATAGAAACCATTTATGGAATTTTGTATGAGGAAAAAAATGCCGAAAAACAATTTAAAAAATTAACCACAAAACTGACTTAAAAAAAATCGTTCTGAAATAAAAAATGCCTGATAACTTCACAAAAAAAACACCAAAATCCCACTACGACGTTGTTCTCGTAGGTGGAGGAATTATGAGTGTTACACTTGCCACAATGCTCCACGAGTTAGAGCCCAATTTGGATATTGCCATTTTCGAAAGATTGGGACGATTTGCAAAAGAAAGTTCTGCCGCTTGGAATAACGCAGGAACGGGACATTCTGCATTTTGCGAACTCAATTATACTCCAGAACTCGCAGATGGTAGCATTGATATTTCTAAAGCAGAAAAAATTGTAGAACAATTTGAAATCTCTAAACAATTTTGGGCATATCTTGTGCAAAAAGGACATATACAGCAACCCAAAGATTTCATTAATTCTTGCCCACATATGAGTTTGGTTTTCGGAGAGAAATCTATCGAATACCTAAAAAAAAGACACGATAAAATGTCTAAATCTCATCTTTTTTCCGAAATGAAATTCTCTGCCGAACATAAAAAACTAAACGAGTGGATTCCCCTAATTATGGAAGGAAGAAAAGAGACAGAACCCATTGCTGCAACGAAAATGGATTTGGGGACAGATGTAAACTTCGGTACGCTTACCCGAAAAATGGGACGTTATCTGATGGAGGACTCTCATGTGGAAATTTTCTTGTACCACGAAGTAAAAGACATAGACCCACTGAAAAACGGAAAATGGGAAATAGAAGTAAAAGACCGTTTGCACAACTACAAACAAAAACTCTCTGCCGATTTTGTATTTATAGGAGCTGGCGGATATACGTTACCTCTCTTAGAAAGTTCGGATATAGAGGAAAGCGAAGGCTACGGCGGATTCCCAGTTTCGGGGGAATGGCTGGTGTCTTACAATCCCGAACTTATTGCCAAACACAAAGCCAAAGTATATACATTGGCAACGGTAGATGCTCCGCCTATGTCGGTTCCACATTTAGACCTCAGAGTTATCGATGGAAAAGAAGCCTTGCTTTTCGGTCCATTCGCAGGATTTTCCACAAAATTCTTGAAAGAAGGCAGCTATTTGGATTTACCCGAAAGTATTAATTTCAAAAATATTCGTTCGCTGTTTGGTGCGTGGTGGCATAATTTGCCTTTAACAAAATATTTGGTACAACAAGTTGCAATGACCAAAGGACAGAAAATGAGCCACCTGAGAGAGTTTGTAAAAAATGCCAAAGACGAAGATTGGGAACTAAAAATCGCAGGACAACGTGTACAAATTATAAAAAAAGATGAACAATTGGGTGGCAAATTAGAATTCGGGACAGAAGTTATCATCAACAAATCAGGAACTATGGCTTCATTGCTTGGGGCTTCTCCCGGAGCATCTACTTCGGTATTTGCAATGCTAAGTGTTTTAGAAAAATGTTTCCCGCAAAAAATGCAAACCGAATGGAAAAATAAAATTATAGAAATGATACCAACCTATGGAAAAAAACTCGCTGAAAATCCCGAGCTTACAAAATCCATTAGGAATTATACGAAAGAGCAACTTCAATTAGACCATTAATTTTAAACTTGCTAAAAAAATAATTAATGGAAACCATTGTAAAACCAACCATTGCTGAAGAACTTTTAGAAGCTTTGCAAACCAAAGTAGAAGAAGAAAAACAAGTGATTGTACATTGCTGTTTTCCCGCTTCGCCATACGATGGAAACCTGATAAGAATTTGGAAAAGCACGTTTCTTATCGACCGATTTTCGGGACACAGAAGCCAGCTCATCCATGCGGAAAACATTACGTTTTATCCTTATTGGACAATAGTTCCCGCAATGCAAGATTATTGGTTTACATTGGTTTTTTCGGGATTGCCAAGCGACTGCAAAACTTTTGATTTGATAGAAGAAATTCCGCAAGAAGGTGGCTTTTCGGTGAAAAATATAAAACGAAACAATACGGATATTTATAGAGTAAAAATAAGTTGATGGGCTGAATATTATTTTTAAATATCCGAAGATTAAGGCGATAATTATTTTGATTTTTTTGACCCTATTTTTTTCTTAAAAAAATCGTCTGAAAATCCATTCTTTTTTTGCATTTTTGCAACGTAATTTTTTTAAAACTTTTTAGAGAGAAATGAAAATTAAATACTCCGAACTTATAGACCAAACGCTTTATTTTCCCACAGAAGAATTCCATGTGGTAGAAAACAATCTTTATTTCCACGATATTCCTTTAATGGAAGTCATAGAAAAGTTC
>JAUNTR010000350.1 GCA_030538575.1 Cruoricaptor ignavus
ACACCAGAACTGAAACAGATTGTAGATGAAAATTATTTGTATTATCATCTCAACTTTTCTCCAGAAAATAAAAACGAAAAAATATTTGCCCAATATGGCAATCCCGGAAAAACGTACGGCTATCCTGTTTTTATTGTCTTAGATAAAAATGGAAAACAAATCCACACGCAAGATAGTGCAATTTTGGAGGAAGGCAAAGGCTATAGCACAGAAAAAGTGAAAGAGTTTTTCAATGCTTGGAAACCAGAATCTTAGGACAATAGATTTTAATTTTAATTAAAAAAATAACCAAACTTCAATTTTCATCGAGGTTCGGTTGTTTTGTAGATATATGCGTTTCAAATTTTGATTTTAAAGCTAAATTATAAAAGATAAGGCTGAGTATAAAAATCATATTTTTTGCTCGATAATTCAAAACTAAATCTTACATTTGTTACACCTCAGAAAAAATATTAAATAATGAACAACATTTATGATGCAAGAGATGCACAACATTATATCGAAAGAATAAATAAGTTATCACAAGAGTCGCAAGGCAAATGGGGAAAAATGTCCGTTGCACAAATGTTGGCACATCTGAATGTAACTTATGAACAAATCTTCGAACCTCAGAAACACAAAGCCCCGAATGGAATTGCCAAGTTTTTCTTGAAAAATTTTGTAAAAGCTAAAATTGTAAATGAACTTCCGTACAAGCAAAATCTACCGACAAGTCCTGCATTTATCATCTCAACAGAAAAAGAATTCGACGAAGAAAAAAAGAAACTTGTAGGCAATATCCAAAGAGTACAACAATTGGGAGCCGAAGCTTTTGATGGGAAAGAAAACCTATCTTTCGGCAAACTGACCGCAAAAGAATGGAATAATATGATGGTAAAACATTTGGAGCATCATTTAGCACAATTTGGCGTTTAAAAAACATAGATTACTTAAATATGAAAAACATCTATACACTTTTATTCTTATTGTTCATTGGGTTTGGTTTTGCACAAATGCCAAATATAGAAACCGTTTGGTATAACGATGGCAAACCCTATTTCGGAGAAATAGACACAAATAAACAACTGAAATTAAAAATAAACCTTTCTGAACAAAATAAGAAAAACGACCAACAGTATTTCCTTTCAGGTTATACTTTGGTGAATGATACGAACTATACCAAGTTTGAAGGTGATATAACAATTACCAAATACAAAAGCGGAGCGAAACGAAACTCTATCTACGGGGAATACGAATTGGCAGAAGAACCTGGCAACAAACATACAGGTGTGTTTACTGGCAAATTTATTTACACCTTTAAATGGAATAAAAAAACAGAAAAAATAGAAAGTCAGTTCATTCAGTTTTTGGGTGATTGGAAAAGCTATGACGGCACACTAAACTACAAAACCTCTTGGAAAAACAATTGATGAGTATGATAAGAAAAATCTTAGCCGTTCCTGCGGGAATTATTGTAGGCTCAATCTTTATTTTGTTAGTACAAAACCTTGGGCACAGCTTGTACCCGCAACCTATTGGTATGGATGCTAATGATATGAACCAACTGGCAGAATATGTAAAAAACGCACCTTTTATGGCACTGTTTTTTGTAATTTTGTCCTATGCTGCAGGAGCAATAAGTTCCGGATTTATCTCTACCAAAATCGCAGGCAACGATAGAAAAATCTATGCTGAAATTTGTGGTGTAATCTTCCTTATACAATCCATTTTTATGATGAGTTCTTTGCCTACCCCACTTTGGTTTTGGTTTTTGGGAATCGCATCGTGGTTCTTGGTTTTCATAGGTTGGAAATTAGCAATAAAACGAAAATAAAAAAATCATTACTAACTTTAATAAAAATAAAAAATGGCAACAGTAAATGTTTATCTTACATTTGATGGAGAATGCGAACAAGCATTTGAGTTTTACAAATCGGTTTTTGGTGGAGAGTTTCCGTACATCGGCAAATTTGGAGATATGCCTCCACAAGACGGAATGCCCGAACTTTCCGATGAAGTAAAAGATAGAGTAATGCACGTTTCCCTACCTATTTCAGCAGAAACAATACTAATGGGGAGCGATTCCATACCGGGAATGCATACCGTAACAAAGGGCAATAATTTCTCTATCTCTATCAATGCAGAATCCAGAGAAGAAGCTATACGAATCGCCGAAGCATTATCCAAAGATGGCGTAATTACAATGCCATTAGCAGATACATTTTGGGGAGCATATTTTGGGATGTGGACCGATAAATTCGGTATCAATTGGATGATAAATTACGACGACCCAGAAAAAATGAAATAAAGGAATTTATAAGATTATTTTAACCTTTTCACAATAAGCTATCCAAAAAAAGTGATAGCTTTTTTGTTAAATTCCCATTACGAGATTACCAAACATCTACAGATTTTTGCATTTCAGAAACTAATATTAA
>JAUNTR010000351.1 GCA_030538575.1 Cruoricaptor ignavus
TTTTTTGGAGTTTATTTATCAAAATTAATTTAATATCATAAAAACAATGAGTACACCTACCAAAGATTTACGAAATGTGGTTTTACTCGGTCATTCCGGTAGCGGAAAAACCACACTTATAGAAACAATGCTATACGAGGGCGGAGCGATTAATCGCCGTGGAACTGTGGAAAACCACAACACGGTGAGCGATAATACAGATATAGAACACGAACGGGAAAATACCATATATTCTCACCAAATGTTTGTGAATTGGAAGAATAATAAAATTAATGTCATCGATACACCGGGATTCGATGATTTTGTGGGAGAAGTTGTGGCTTCGCTAAAAGTTTCCGATACGGCTCTCATCGTTCTGAATGCAGCTAATGGCGTAGAAGTAGGAACTGAATTGGTTTGGGAATATGTGGAGAAATACGAAACACCATCTATTTTTGTCATCAACCAAATCGACCATCCAAAAGCTGATTTTGAAACGACTTTGCAACAAGCCCAAAACCGTTTTGGTAGCAAATTGGTTCCGATACAATATCCTCTTAATTCAGGAGAAAATTTCAATCAAATTATTGATGCTTTGCGAATGGTAATGTACGAGTTTCCGAAAGATGGCGGAAAACCCGAGAAAAAACCAATCCCAGAAAGCGAATTGGAAAAAGCCAACCAAATGCACAACGCTTTGGTAGAAATTGCTGCGGAAAACGAAGAGGGATTAATGGAGAAATATTTTGAGGAAGGCAATCTTTCCGAAGAAGAATTAGCAAAGGGATTAACGATTGCTTTGGCTCATCAGCAATTTTTCCCTGTTTTCATAGCTTCGGGATTAAAGGATATGGGAAGCGGTAGAATTATGGGCTTTATAGATGATATTGCTCCATCGCCTGTGGATAGACCAAAACGAGTGATGCAAGATGGTTCGGAAGTCGCTTATGATGCTAACGATAAAACCACGATTTTCATTTACAAAACTACATCTGAACCGCAAGTAGGATTGGTTTCTTATTTCAAAGTTCTCTCTGGAACTGTAAAACCAGGCGACGAATTGGTAAATGCTGAAAATGGAGAAGTAGAGCGTATTTCTCAACTTTTTGTAGCGGAAGGAAAAGACAGAACTGCCGTACAAGAACTGCAAGCAGGAGATTTGGGTGTTACGGTAAAATTGAAATCAGGACACACTAATAATACATTGAATGTGAAAGGTTTGGATAGAAAAATCCGATTGATGGAATTCCCAGAAAGCCGAGTGAGAAAAGCTATTTTTGCTGAAAATTCTGCTGATACCGAAAAACTCTTCGCTGCTTTAAATAAAATAAAAGAAGAAGACCCAACCCTAAAAGTAGAGATTGACCAAGACACCCACGAGGCCATTCTTGGCGGACAAGGGCAATTGCATATCGATTTGGTGAAACAACGTTTGCAAAATGAATTTGGTGTGAAGATGGAAATGAAAAACCCAAAAGTATCTTATCGGGAAACCATTACGGGAAAAGCCGATGCCGATTATCGTCATAAAAAACAATCGGGAGGAGCAGGACAATTTGGCGAAATCCACCTGCGTGTAGAAAATTATTACGAAGGAATGGATGAGCCTACGGGCGTAAACATTCGTCAAAAAGATTTCGAGGAATTGCCTTGGGGTGGCACACTTGCCTTTTATTGGTGCATCGTAGGTGGAGCGATAGATAACCGCTATATTGGAGCGATAAAAAAAGGAATTATGCAACAAATGAAAAACGGTCCGCTTACAGGCTCGCCTTGTCAAAATATCCGAGTATCGGTTTACGATGGTAAAATGCACAGCGTGGATAGCAACGATATTTCCTTCCAATTGGCAGCTTCGGGAGCTTTTAAAGAAGCCTTCCACAATGCACATCCGCAATTGTTAGAACCAATGTATCGTGTGGAAATCCTTTGTCCAGATGATACAACAGGCGATGTAATGGGCGATTTGCAAACCCGCCGAGCATTGATTTCTGGAATGGATACCGATGGACATTATCAAAAAATTATTGCTGATATTCCGTTGGCAGAGATGGATGATTATGGCTCCACACTTCGCTCGATAACAGGAGGAAAAGCTAAGTTTACGATGAGGTTTTCCGATTACCAATTAGTACCGAGCAACGTGCAACAAGATTTGGTAAAACAATATACTGCTGAAAATACAGAGGAATAAAAACCCATCTGCAACATAATAGTAGTTTATCAACCCTTCAATGTTTTTAGAAATGTTGAAGGGTTTTTGGTTTTTTATGAATCTCATCAAAAAGGATTTCTAAATCGAATATTTTTTAATTAATATTAAGATATTCAGTTGATTAAACTTATATTTTTTGATTAAAACTCTTAATTTTAAAAGAAATAAAAAAATCCAATCTCGTATAAAGATTGGATTTTTATAAATATATGGTTTT
>JAUNTR010000352.1 GCA_030538575.1 Cruoricaptor ignavus
GCAAAATTATTAATATTTTTTAATAATTAAGTAATATCGGGAAATATTTTTTTTACCTTGGAAAAAAGTTCGTGGATATATTCTTGGGAATGTACAGGAGCGTACTTTTCCACACGTATTTGCTCGACAATATTTCGATAATCTTCAGCTGTTTTTTCGCCTTTGTGATTTTGCAAATAAGTCTTTACATCCGAATTATATTTTTGGAACACTTGCTTTTCCAAGTTGGTATTGAGTTCTTCGAAAGCATTAAAAAATCCATTGAAATCTGCCTGGGCAATTTTATTTTCCATAAAAAGCAAAGAGGATTCTACATCTACCAAAGGCAAGGTGTTTTTTATTTTCTCTTCGGTTTCTGCAACAGAACCTAAGGAAAGATTTTCTGTTTTAGGTTTTTGACTGTTCATTTTTTTCCAAACGGAAATCACAATTATCAAAAACACAAAAAAAGATAAAATTAATGAATAATTAGCAAAGAGAGCTTTCCAATTTAATTTTTCTTTTTCTACAATTTTATATTGTTTGGTTTCTATAATTGGTGTGTTTACCGTTTCCAAAACAGTATTGGTATATTCATTTACCTTTTCCAAAGTTGTTTTGGCATCAGAAATCTGCTCGGTTGTCATTACATTCAAAACCAATGTTTTAGCACCTAAATCTACATATTTTTTTTGCTCGGGATTGAAGTATGCAAACCCCTCGGTCTTCACAGTTATCTCTCCATTTTTTTTAGGAACGATGACATAGCGTGCTTCTATTTCGCCTTTCAGTCCTTCATGTTTTATCTTGTTAGAAATGTCGGGTTTATAAAAAGTATAATCATTGGACTCTAAAATTTTTGGCAATAAATTTTCGTTAAGATTTCCTTTGCCTTTCAGTTTTACAAGAATATCTATGGGTTTATCAACCTCTAATTGTTTGGTTTTAGAAGCATTAATGATTTTAATATCAAAATCTCCAACTGCATTTTTAAAATTCTTCGGAGAACCTGTTGGTAGGCTTTTTACATTCAGTTTTACAGGATTAGATTTTATGTTATCCACTTTTCTATTTTCATCTGCGAAAGAAACAGAAGCCCTTGGAACATTGATATTCCCAGCCTCATTAGGAAAAATTAAAACCACACCAACCACTTGCGAAGACATATTGGCTTTTTGTTCTATTTCGGATTTCGCAAAACTTATGGGTTTTATTTGCACATTATCATTTTCGGGAAAACTTACCTTTCCTACCCTTCTCAAACTGTTAAAATTTTTGCTGTACGCTCGGATAATGGCAACAGTAGGCTGATTTTTGTAAACTTCTTTTTCTTGAAGTTCCATATTCAGATATACATTTTCCGCTGGATTTTCTGCCAACGGTTTCGCTCCGAAATCTCCATCTTTCACCCAAACATCAAATGGTTCGCTTTTGTAAATTACGCCATTTACTGTTACTAAAAACGAGCCTATTTTTATTCTTCCAAGTTGTTTTGGTTCTAATACAAACTCGTAAACTAACTGATTAATAACGGTTTTTGTAGTTGGATCACCATAAGTTTGGCGAACCGAACCTTGCCCCAAAATATTGAATTTGGACAAATCTGGAAGGCGAACAGGTGTTTCTTGTATATATTCGTTACCGTTGGTTTCTTGTATTACAGTGAGGATAAATTGCTCTCTAAGTCCGATGGTTTTCTTATCCGTATCTGCAATAATATTCACTTGTCCAAAAGTGAAAATGGACAAAAACATTATGAAAAAATATTGCAGTTTTGTATATTTCATTACCAATCTTTCTCGTTGCTTTGCGGCATAGAGTACGAATTTTTGTTAAGGATTTTTCTTGCAGTTTCTCGTTCTTTATCTTCTATCCTGTTCAGTATGGCATTTTGCAAATCCTTTGGCATATTGCTTCCTTTATCTTCCTTTGGCTCGGGATTAGGATTTTCGCCATCGCCTTGCCCGTTATCATTTTGGTTGCCTTGTCCATTATTTTGCTGTTCGCCTTTTGGGTTTTCCTCTTGGTCTTGGTTTTTACTTTTTCCATCGCCTTTTCCACCACCTTTATCTGCATTGCTTTGTTGTTCTTTTTCTTTCTCTTTCAACATTGCAATTTCGTAATTCTCCCGAATGGTTTCGTTGTAAGGCTCTTGTTTCAAGGCTTTTTTATAAAATTCCGCTGCCTTGTCTGTGCGGTCATTTTTCATATAAGCATTACCTTGGTTGTAGAGTGCGGCAGCTTTATCTGCCGAGTTTTTGGCAAGCGTTTCTGCTTTGGCATATTCTGCAATCGCTTCCTCGTACATTTTTCTTTTGTAGAAAGAATTACCAAGATTGTAATGTGCCGCAAAATCCTTTTCATTAGACTTTACAGCATCCATAAATTTGGAAGAAGATGTTTCGTAATTTCCTTTTTCAAATTGTTTAT
>JAUNTR010000353.1 GCA_030538575.1 Cruoricaptor ignavus
TTTTTGAACCCGAAGTTATACAAACTGGGAAAATAATTTCTGCCATAGTTTTTGCGTTATTTTTACTGCTTTCAGCCTTAGGAATTTGGTGGGAAATGAAACAGGAAAATAGCCGTTCAGTAGAGAATTAATTATAAATAAATCACGTATACAATGAAACTTAGAGAAAAAAATCCTGCATTAATTTTAATAGATGTACAAAAAGCATTTCTTGATGAGGATTATTGGGGTGGAAACAGAAATAATAAAGAAGCCGAAAAAATCTGCGGAAAAATTTTGGACAAATGGAGAGAATTAAACCTACCAATATTTCACGTGCGACATAGTTCCGTAAATCCAAATTCAAAACTTCACAAAGAAAATCATGGTTTTGAATTCAATGAGAATGTTTTGCCAAAAAACGATGAAATAATAATAACAAAAAATGTAAATAGTGCTTTTATTGGAACTGACTTGAAAAATAGAATTGATAGCGACAAAATTAATACTTTAGTAATTGTTGGAATAACTACAAATCATTGTGTTTCAACAACAACGAGAATGGCAGGAAATTATGGCTATGAAACCTATTTAATTTCCGACGCAACGGCTACTTTCGATAGAATTGGAATAAATGGTGAAAAATATGATTCTGAAATTATTCATCAAACTACTTTAGCAAATCTTAATGATGAGTTTGTAATAGTTTGGAATTCTGAAAAATTATTAAATGAAATATGAAAAAACGGCAGATAATATAGTATTTAAATACAAATATGTGTAATTGACTCTGATATATAGCAAGAAAAATAAATTTACAAAAAGTATTTGTTGTGGTGAAGTTTTATGCGTAAATTTGGAAGTTAACTACAATTTTACCAAAAGAATACTCTAAAATAAATGAAACGACATCAAGTATTTGTAAGTTCAACATATGAAGATTTAAAAGAAGAAAGAACAGAGGTACTACATGCATTACTTGAACTTGACTGCATACCTTGTGGAATGGAATATTTTCCTGCTTCAGATGAAAGCCAATGGCAATATATCAAGGGGTTGATTGAATTATGTGATTATTATTTGTTAATTGTAGGAGGAAGATATGGAAGTTTGGATGATAAAGGACTTAGTTATACTGAAAAAGAATATCGACATGCTATCTCTAAAAATATACCTGTAATAGCTTTTGTACACGGTTCTCCAGAAAAACTTCCAGTAAATAAAACAGATGACGATTCAGAAAAAAAGAAAAAACTACAAGACTTTAGAAAACTTGTACAAAAGAAACTCTGTAAACAATGGGAAACAAAGGAACAACTCGGAGCGTTGGCGAGTAGAAGTATGATACAATTAATTAAAAGTCACCCAAGGATTGGTTGGATTAGAGCGGATGAAGCTACTAATCCTGAGAATTTAAAAGAATTACTAATTGCAAAAAATAAAATTAAAGAATTACAATCTCAGCTCAACGAAATAAATAAGTTTAGTTTAAATACTAAAGAACTTTCATTTGGAGATGAAAAAGTTTCCCTTAGTTACTTTCTTTTCAGAACTGAAAATTGGGGAGAAGGTCGAAAATTAATGATTGATGATGAAAACTTCACTTGGAATGAAATATTTGATTTTATTGCTCCTAAATTAAGTTTTCCTCTTAATTCTGTCTCCTTTAATACTTATTTAAATCAATTTTTACACGAAAAACTTACAGTTAAGCATAAAAAAGATGTTGAGGATTTAATGGAAGTTATAGAATCAAGTAAACAGAAAATTATTTTAAAATTCACCGATGATACACTTGCTACAATTAAAATTCAATTTATGGCTTTAGGATTTTTGACTGAAAAATTTGAAAAAAGAGAAAAGAAAAATATAAAGATGATTGAGTTAACACAATATGGTCAAGAAGAATTAGTAAGACGTAAAGCAAGAAGAAAAAACAAAAATAGTCGCTGACATAGGTTTGGCACAATGCGGGGCTTGAATCTAAGTTGAAAGGTCTGAAAAATTTAACATCCATTGCTTTTAATTCCACTTTTTTGTAATTTAGTTTTGTGGAAAAAGCATTCGCTTAGGTTGGTTGAAATTGAACTTTTCGGTTAAATTTAGCCCCGCCTTTCGCAAATACTTTTTCCATTATCTGAAATGTTATTCATAATTATGCAAATGAAATATCAATTTTTTTTATTTATTTTAATATCAAATTTTTTCTATTCTCAAAATTTAACATTGAAAATCGAAAATCCTACAATTGTTATTAATAAAACAGGAAAAGTCAATGCCACAGATTACTATACTTTAAATTGCACACTTCAAAATGAATCAAATGATGATTATGGAATTGTTTTGGACACTTTAAATTTTATGTATAGAAGTGAATTTAAATCTGATGACAATAATATTTCTATTCTAAAAATTC
>JAUNTR010000022.1:0-9685 GCA_030538575.1 Cruoricaptor ignavus
ATACCAATCTCATCCAAAACAAGAAAGAGCAGATTGGTGATAATCTTGGTGAGTTCGTAGTTTCCAACTTTTTGTCGCCCCAAAATATTCGTCCTTATATGTTGAAAATTAAAGTCTCGCATATCGCAGGCGATTGGTTGGCGAAAGAGAAAAATCAAGTATTGATATTGCAGGAAATGTCGCACATTATTTTGGATATTGTGAATAAACTGGAAGATAAAGTGGTAATAAAATTTATTTCAGTAAAAATAAATGAACTGACAAAAGATGTAAAACCTAACCAAATTGCAGCGAGCGGATTGGAATATATTCTGAAACAAAACAACCACCAAACTGTCGTAACAGAGCTTTCTAAACAGATAAAAAATTATATTGTAATTAATAAAAAACTGGTGCAAGAGCGTGTGAAAAAAGAAAGCGATTGGTTTGTCCCGAGCTTTGTAGATCAGTCGATTGCCAATAAAATTACAAATGGTTTAGTAAAGTATTTTGATGAAGTGGAATACGATGAAAACCACAATCTAAGGCAAGAAATAACAGAAAAACTTTTCCATACAGTTGCAGAACTGAAGGAAAATAAAAAATGGGAAATCGAACTCAATCATATTAAAAATACTTTTCTAACCGATGAAAAGTTGTCGCAATATTCCGCAGATATTTGGCAATCGATAAAGAAAACTCTATTAACAGAATTGGAAGCGGAAACTTCTCCACTTAAAAATTATGCTCAAAAAAATATCACACAGCTATCGCAAAACCTACAAAACGATGAGCAATTGCAATACAAAATAGACCATTGGATTCGGGTAACAGCCTATAAATATATCTTGGAAAATACGCATCAATTCGGTGAACTTATCAGTTCCACAATCGGAAATTGGGAAGGCAAAGAACTTTCTAACAAACTGGAATTAGAGGTTGGTAAAGACCTTCAATTCATTCGTATTAATGGGACTTTGGTAGGTGGTTTGGTGGGATTAATCATCTATACCATTGCACATTTTTTTATTTGATTTAATGAGAAATATTTTCTTAAAAACTAAATGGTTTCAGAAAGTATTTTCTTATTAATATCTTGGATGAGTTGCGGACCTTCGTAGATAAATCCTGTGTAGATTTGCACCAATGTTGCACCTGCATTTATTTTCTCCATCGCATCTTCTGCCGAGTGTATTCCTCCAACACCAATAATTGGGAACGCCCGATTGCTTTTCTCCGAAAGATAACGGATAATTTTTGTGCTACGGTCTTTTATCGGTTTACCGCTCAGTCCGCCATTTCCTATTTCGGTTAGGGTTTTGGCAGGCGTTTTCAGTCCATCTCTGTTCACAGAAGTATTGGTTGCAATTACGCCGTCTATTTTCGTTTCCGCCACCAATTGTATGATTTCATCTAATTGATTATTGTTCAAATCCGGAGCAATTTTCAGTAAAATAGGTTTAGGTTTTGCCTTATTTTTATTAATGTTTTGCACAGCAGTAATCAGTTCTTTCAGGTATTCTGCATCTTCCAATTTCGCATGGCTGCTTACATTAGGGCAACTTACATTCAATACAAAATAATCCACGTAAGGATGCAATCCCTCGAAACATTTCAAATAATCTTCTGTGTAATTTTCGGGAGCGGTTTGTGTATTTTTTCCGATATTTCCACCGATAATCACCAGATGTTTATTTTTTTTGAGTTGAGAAATAGCCGCTTGCAAACCCTCATTATTAAATCCCATTCGGTTGATGATGCCACTATCATCCAACAAACGGAAGAGTCTTTTTTTAGGATTTCCCGCTTGTGGTTTTGGCGTAACCGTTCCGATTTCTATAAATCCAAAACCAAGATTTGCCAGCTCGTTGTAGTGTGTCGCATTTTTATCCAAACCCGCTGCAAGCCCTACTGGATTTTTGAACGTTAGTCCGAAAACCGTTCTTTCCAATCGTTTATCCACAATTGGTTTTGGAAGAAATCGTTTTGCTAAAAACCCAAAATTCTTTATTAAAGAAAAAGTGAGATGATGAGCATCTTCCGCATCTTTACCGAAGAGAAATGGTTGGATAATAGTTTTGTACATAATTTAAAATATTTTCTTTATTCTTGGTTCTTGTATCTTGCTTCTTGTATCATAATTTGAAACTCCCCAAAAAATTGCCTATTTTTCTATCGTTTGCCAATCTTGGGATTTTATTTTGTCCGCCCAGTTTTCCTTCAGATTTTGCATATTCTTGGAAGGCATTTTTCTTTAATTTTGTAATGATTAAAGGTTGTAGAACATTTCCCGAAATCAAATCATCGTAATACGTATTTCGTTTTCTCAATTCCTTATCCAAAATCTCTCGGAAAAGTTGCAAGTCTTTTGGTTCTTTTTCAAATTCTATAAACCATTCGTGGTAAGGCAAACCATCTTTCGGTGTAACTTGCGGAGCGAGATGAAACTCGGTAATTTGTGTTGGAATTTGTACTACGGTAGCTTTCATTGCCTCTTCCACTTCGTAGGCAATTACGTGTTCGCCAAAGGCAGATGTGTAATGTTTGGTTCTGCCCGAAACCAAAATTCTATACGGTTTTTTGGAAATAAAACGCACAACATCTCCGATGGAATATGCCCACAACCCCGAATTAGTGGTGAGTATAAGAGCGTAATCTTTGTGCAGTTCTATATCTTTCAGAGTAAGTCTTTTAGCGTTGGGTTTTCCGTACTCTTCCAAAGGAATAAACTCATAAAAAATACCGTGATTGGTTAGGAGTAACAATCCATCTTTGGTGTAATCATCTTGGAATGCAAAAAAGCCCTCGCTTGCTGGGAAAGTCTGCACCACATCTACCGAACCGCCAAGAAGTTCGTTCATCTTTTCCCGATAAGGTTCGTAGTTTACACCACCTGTTACAATCAGTTGCAAGTTGGGGAAAAGTTGTTTTATTGTTTTATCGTTGCGTTCTATCAGTTTTTCAAAATACATAATCAGCCATGGAGGAATCCCCGAAATCAGCGTCATATTTTCCTTTTCGGTTTCTTTTACAATCGCATCTACTTTTTGCTCCCAATCTTCTATACAATTGGTTTGGTAAGATGGCAATCGGTTTTTTTGTAGATAATTAGGAATATGGTGGGCAACAATCCCCGAAAGTCGTCCTGTATTGATGCCGTAGATTTCTTCTAACTCTGGGCTTCCTTGCAGGAAAATCATTTTTCCGTTTACGAAATTAGCATTGTCTTTTTGTGAAATATAATGAAATAAAGCACTTTGTGCTGCTACGATTTGGTAGGGCATTCCTTCTTTGGAAATCGGGATATATTTCGCCCCAGAAGTTGTGCCAGAAGTTTTAGCAAAATATTCCGGAGTATCTGTCCAAAGAATATTTTTTTGTCCACGTTTTACTTTTTCTATATAAGGTTTCAGTTCCTCGTAATCTGCTATTTTCACTTGTTTTTGAAAGTCTGCAACTGTTTTTATTTCCTCGAAACGATGCTCTCTTCCGAAGAGTGTTTTTTCGGCAGTTTTCACCAAAGAAAGCAAAAGTTGTTCTTGGTCTTTTTCGGCATTATTTTTAAAAACCGATGATTTTTTCACGTGTTGTTTTGCCCAAATTTTTGCAACAGATTTTTTCAGGAAGTTTAGCATAAGGCAAAGATAAGGAAAATTTTGCGTGAGTTTTTTATTTGAAAAGATAGAGTTTCTAAAATCATTCTTTACATTTAAGAGGAACCAAGCTGTTAGATTTTATTTAAAATAATTTTCGTAGAATATTGTCTGAAATTAAAATACATTTGGTACAATTTCTGATGAGCAAATCAATGTGATTTTTTCAAAAAAAAGAATGTTAAAACCACATTATTCTTTAACTTAAAAAAAAATGACTTATGAAAAAAGTTTTGGTGCTGTTGGTATTTGTGTTTATTATGTTGCAGTTTTTTCAAATCGATAAAACCAATCCGCCCGTAAACAAAGGTGTGGACTTTCTATCCGTGAAAAATCCGCCCGAAAATATTGCGACCAACATTAGAAATGCGTGTTACGATTGCCATTCCAACGAGACCAAATATCCTTGGTATAGCACAGTGCAACCTGTCGCTTGGCTTTTGAAAAACCATATTGATGAAGGAAGAAGAGAACTGAATTTCTCCACATTTGCCACTTACGAACCAAAGCGACAAGCTAGAAAATTGGAAGAGTCCGCAGAGATGATAGAAAACGGTAAAATGCCGATGGATTCCTATCTCATCACTCATGCAGATGCAAGATTGTCGGATGCTCAGAAAGCCGAATTGGTTAATTATTTTAAAGAAATGAGCAGAGAAACCTCGTCTGCAAACTATTAAAATAAAGGATTTTCATCAAGATTAAAATCAATGGATAATACAAAATATTATGTGTTTTACGATGGCGATTGTGGATTTTGCAACCGCTGGATACAATGGGTTTTGAAAAACGACCGAAAAGATGAATTTCGGTTTGCTTCCTTACAATCCAATTTTGGGCAACAATTTTTGTATGAAAGAGGTTTGGATAGAAAAAATTTAGATACCATTTATCTATGGAAACCAGGTGGATTTTACCTCGTGAAATCGCAAGCTGTAAAACAAATCGCCAAAATTCTCGGTGGAAAGTATAAAATCGCTGCAATTTTATTTTTTTTGCCCACAACATTATCCGATTTTATTTATGATAAAGTCGCCAAAAACCGAATGAAATTATCCGAAAATATTTGTCCTTTGCCCAACGAAAAAGATAGAAAAAAGTTTATGGATTAATGATTTGGGAAACAATGGCTTATCAATGAGGATTTAATTTTTTTCATGACTATTTTATTTAAAATCAGTTTGTTTTTCAATTCGTATAATATCCGCATCATTCATTTTTTTAAACTCAGAAATTCCTATATTTGCAACTTATGGAATACAATACAGATAGAACCCAACTATATATGCCCGAATACGGCAGAATTATACAGCAACTGGTAGAGCGTTGCAAAGAACTCCCAACCAAAGAAGAACGCAACGAAATGTGCCACGCCATCGTAGATTTTATGGGACAAAGAAACCCGCAACTGCGAGATGAGAGCAATTATAAACACAAACTTTGGGATCATATTTTTATCCTTGCAGATTACGATTTGGATGTAGATTCGCCTTATCCTTTCCCGACTTTGGAAGAGCGTTTGGAAAAACCAAAGAAAATGGATTATCCCAAATTGCAAGGTGATTATAAATTCTATGGTAAAAGCATATTACAACTGATAGATTTAGCAATAAAACAGGATGAAGGCGAAGAAAAAGAAGCCTTGATTGAAGTAATTGCTAATAATATGAAAAAATCTTATAACATCTACAATAAAGAACATGTAACCGATGAGGTGATTTTCCGCCATTTGAAGGAACTTTCGGATAATAGATTGGATTTAACAGGGATAGAATCTTTGGAAAAAAGTAAAATTTATTACACCAACAACCGAAATAAAAACCAGAAAAATCAAGGGAAAAATAGACACAGAAATCAACAACAAAATAAAAATAGAAGGAAATAATGAGCGGAACATTTTTGATTAAAGGAGGAAAGAGATTAAGTGGCGAAATTACACCGCAAGGTGCTAAAAATGAGGCTTTACAAATCTTATGTGCTGTTCTGCTAACCGATGATGAGGTAAGGATAAAAAACATTCCCGATATACACGATATCAATCGTTTGATAGAAATTTTGGGAGATTTCGGTGTGAAAATCACCAAAAATGCTCATGGCGATTATACTTTCAAGGCAGATAACGTTAATTTCGATTATGTAAAATCAAGCGAGTTTAAAAAAGATGGTGCTAAACTGAGAGGTTCGGTTATGCTTTTAGGACCAATGTTGGCAAGATTTGGCGAGGCTTATATGCCAACTCCGGGAGGCGATAAAATCGGGCGACGCAGGTTAGATACTCACTTTCAGGGTTTTGTAGAATTGGGGGCGGAGTTTCATTATGATGAATTAGAGTCTTTCTATACCTTAAAAGCCAAAGAACTTCACGGTAAATTTATCCTTTTAGAAGAAGCCTCCGTAACAGGAACTGCTAATATCGTAATGGCGGCTGTTCTCGCAAAAGGAAAAACTAGAATTTACAATGCCGCTTGCGAACCGTATTTGCAACAACTTTGTAAAATGCTCAATAGGATGGGGGCTAATATTTCGGGTATTGGTTCTAATCTTCTAACGATAGAAGGCGTATCGCATTTGCACGGCACGGAACATACGATGCTTCCCGATATGGTAGAAATTGGCTCTTGGATTGGTCTTGCTGCAATGACAAAATCTGCAATGACGATAAAAAATGTGAATTGGAACCAACTGGGTGTTATCCCAAATACCTTCCGAAAACTGGGCATACAATTGGAGCAAAGCGGGGATGATATTTACATCCCTTCGCAAGAAAATTATAAGATACAGAAATTTATAGATGGTTCTATTCTCACGGTTTCAGATGCTCCTTGGCCGGGCTTTACACCCGATTTGTTATCGATAGTTTTGGTTGTTGCAACACAGGCTAAAGGTACGGTGCTTATTCATCAAAAAATGTTTGAATCCAGACTGTTTTTCGTGGATAAACTGATAGATATGGGAGCACAAATTATCCTTTGCGACCCTCATAGAGCGACGGTTGTTGGGCTTAATCACGAGTTTCCGTTGAGGGGAACTACAATGACTTCACCCGATATTCGTGCAGGGAATGCCTTGCTAATCGCTGCACTTTCTGCCGAAGGCAAATCGGTTATCCACAATATCGAACAAATCGACCGAGGCTACGAAAATATAGATGGCAGATTGCGTGCTTTGGGTGCGGATATTGAAAGGGTGTGATTCCCAATAAATTAATAAAACTAAAATCGGAAATCAAGATGATAGAAACATTTGATTTCCGATTTTTTTTCGTTTTGTTGATGTTGAGTTTTTATTAAATTTGTTAAGATGTTGATAATTATATAATTTTATTTGTGAAAAAATCATATTATTTTTGCTGAAAATATAAAAATTGATATATTTGTTTTCTTGAGTTTGCTAATAGAAAGTAGTTGCTAAAAAAACTAATAAATGAAATATTTTTACAAAAGTAAAAGACGAAAATTCTATGGAGGGAGATCGCCACAGGAATTGGTAAAGAAAATGCGTAGAAGAGACATGCAGGAAACTGTCGATGTTCAAGATTTTATGCGGGTTTACTCTGCTCGGAATAGCACATTTAATAAAATTGTACTGAGAACTAAAAATGAGGAAACTTTTGTAGAAGATTTGATAAAAGTAGGTATTGTGGAAAAGAAAATGAGTCTTTCTTTTCTTAAAAAATTTTTGGAGATTATTACTAAGTCGAAAAAAGAAAGCTTTTGAATTAAGAATAGTTATTGGGGTTAGAAACGTTTTTATTTAAGAACTCGAGTATTGGAGAAGCTCAAAGCTGAAAATAGCATCCGAAATAAAACCTTGTTAGAACCTCAAAAAAAATCCTTATTTTTGTGGGAAATAAAATCTTAGTAAAAATGCCAACAATTTCCCACAGAGCGAAACAAATGCCTGCCTCACCGGTTAGGAAATTAGTTCCTTTTGCTTTACAAGCCAAGCAAAAAGGAATAAAAGTGTATCACCTAAATATAGGACAACCCGATATAAAAACTCCAGAAACCGCTATAAATGCAATAAAAAATATAGATTTGAATATTTTGGAGTACGCACTTTCTGAAGGGAATTTGGAGTATAGAAAAGCATTGCAAGATTATTATCATTCTCTTGGTTTTACAGATTTATCTACCGATAATTTTATTGTAACCAACGGAGGTTCGGAAGCGTTGAATTTCGCACTTTCCACGCTTTGCGATGATGGAGATGAAGTGATTATTCCCGAACCGTATTACGCTAATTATAATGGTTTTACGAGCAATTTCAACATCAATGTTGTAGCAGTTCCATCCACGATTGATACAGGATTTGCTTTACCTCCGATAGAGGAATTCGAGAAGAAAATTACACCGAAAACCAAAGCGATTATTATTTGTAATCCAGGAAATCCGACAGGTTATCTTTATACAAAGGAAGAATTGCAAACTTTGGCAAACATTGCTCTGAAACACGATATTGTCATTATTTCCGATGAAGTTTACAGAGAATATGTGTATGATGGAAATCAGCAAATATCGATTTTGGAGTTTCCTGAACTGAAAGAACACGCCATTGTCATCGATTCTGAATCGAAACGTTACTCGATGTGTGGAGCGAGAATTGGTTGTCTAATCACCCGTTCCAAAACCATACACGATGCCGTAATGCTTTTTGCACAAGCGAGATTGAGCCCTGTACTTTTAGGACAAATTGCTGCAACGGCGGCTCATAAAGATGATGCAGAATACATTAATCAAGTGAGGGAAGAATATACGCACCGCAGAAATGTTTTGGTTGAGTTGTTGAGCGAAATTCCTGGTGTAATTTGCTCTAAACCAAAAGGTGCTTTTTATTGTGCGGTAGAACTTCCTGTGGACGATTGCGATGTTTTTGCACAGTGGCTTTTAGAAGAATATTCTAATAACAATGAAACGATTATGGTTGCTCCGATGAGTGGTTTTTATAGCAACCCCGAACTCGGTAAAAAGCAAGTGAGAATGGCTTACGTTCTAAAAGAAGAGGATTTACGAAGAAGTGTAGAACTACTGAAAGATGCTTTGGTGCAGTATAGGCTTAAGATGTAAGAATCAAGATACAAGAGCCAAGAATCAAGATGCAGGAGTTAAGAAATGTTTAATGTAAATTCTCAACCTCAGCCTTAATCTCAACCTTAACCTAAAAAATGCAAGAAAATATTTCCTTAAAACCATACAATACTTTCGGTGTAGAAGCCAATTCCAGATATTTTGCAGAAGCCAATTCTGTGGAAGATTTGAGAGCAATTTTGATGGATTATAAAACAATGAAATCAAAAAATAATCCCGATTTACCATTGATGATTTTGGGAGGAGGAAGCAATATTCTTCTAACCAAAGACTTCCAAGGATTGGCTTTGAAATTGAATTTAAAAGGCATTCACGAAAAAACGCTTAATGAAAATGAAGTGTTGGTAACAGCCCAAGCGGGAGAAAATTGGCATAGTTTCGTGATGTATTGTTTAGAGAAAAATTATGGTGGATTAGAAAATCTTTCCCTTATTCCAGGGAATGTGGGAACATCGCCCATGCAAAATATCGGAGCTTACGGAACGGAAATAAAAGATACTTTTGTAGAGTGCAAAGTCCTGAATTTAGACACTTTGGAAATCGAAATTTTCGATAAAGATTTATGCAGATTTGGATATAGAGATTCTATTTTTAAACAAGAGGGAAAAAGCAAATATATTATTCTGGAAGTTACGTTTTCCCTCACTACAAAAGGCCACAGCATAAAAATGGAATACGGAGCGATTGCTTCGGAATTGCAAAAAATGGGCGTTGAAAACCCAACGATACAGGATGTTTCTCGTGCTGTAATTGCGATTAGAGAAAGCAAACTTCCTAATCCAAAAGTTTTGGGAAATGCTGGTAGTTTTTTCAAAAATCCAACAATTTCCGCTACGCAATTTGAGGTTTTACAACAGAAATTTCCGCAAATGCCATCTTATCCCAATGGCGATTTGGTGAAAATTCCAGCGGGTTGGTTGATAGAACAATGCGGTTGGAAAGGCAAGCAAATCGGTAACGTGGCAA
>JAUNTR010000022.1:9785-18178 GCA_030538575.1 Cruoricaptor ignavus
GGTTGGTTGATAGAACAATGCGGTTGGAAAGGCAAGCAAATCGGTAACGTGGCAACCCACAAATCGCAGGCTTTGGTGATTATTAATGCTACGGGAAATGCTACGGGACAGGAAATTTACGATTTTTCTTCGGCGATTATTTCTTCGGTAAAAGAACAATTCGGTATCGAACTGGAACGAGAGGTAAACGTGATTTGATCTTCTGTTTTTCTGAAATTTCCTTAATTTAAAATAATAAACAGAGTTTGTCTTAATTCTTGAAAATCGGAACGTTGGAACACGCTTCGCCGAACATTAGGGATTTTACGACAGGTTTCAGTTGTTCCACCAATTCCACATAAGCGTTCTCGGGAATTGTTTGGTCGGTGCAACCTTTTACCAAAACTCTTTTTCCTGATAATGTGCTGAAATCATAGTTTTGTACGGCATCGTGCATCAGCAGTTTTTCCAAATCTTCACGATTGCCAAACGCTGTTTTTTTAGCAAATCCCACTAATTTTGAAGTGAGTAAAAAATAAGCCCAAAGTGGAACGATAGCATCTGCGGAATTGAAAATATAAACGTAGCAATCCCTGTAATCTTCGGGGTTCAGTTGGTTCACTTTTTCCCGAAAATCTTTTTCTTTCAAGATAAGTTCTTCCCATAGAAAATCTTTCAAATCGATGCCTTTTCTCTCGCCTTTCGGCATTAAATCCGATAAATCGAAGTTGATGAGTCCGCTTTCCGCAACTTTATTTTTTATTTCTAAATCTTCCGACATTTTATTTTTATCTTTGAGGCAAATTTAAGATTAATAAAGGAAAGAAAAAAACGACAAGAATTTCAAAAGGCATTTTCGTTATCATTCCTTTAATCAAAAATTAAAGAAAATTATGAAATATTATATCATTGCAGGAGAGGCTTCGGGAGATTTGCACGGTAGCAATTTAATCAAGGCTTTAAAGCAAAAAGACCCAAATAGTGAGTTCCGTTTTTGGGGTGGTAATCTTATGGCTTCGGCTTCGGGAGAAAAACCTGTAAAGCATTATAAAGACTTGGCATTTATGGGTTTTGTGGAGGTTATATTGAATTTGAAAACCATTCTCCGAAATATAAAATTCTGCAAAGAGGATATAAAAAATTACCGTCCCGATGTTTTGGTTTTGGTAGATTATCCGGGCTTTAATCTTAGGATTGCTCAGTTTGCTAAACAGTTGGGAATCAGAGTAATTTATTACATTTCGCCACAACTTTGGGCTTGGAAAGAGGGCAGGGTAGAAACCATAAAAAAATATGTGGATAAGATGCTTGTGATTCTTCCGTTTGAGAAAGATTTTTATAAAAAACACCAGGTTGAGGCTGATTTTGTGGGACATCCGTTGTTAGATGCGATTTCGGATTTAGAGGATATCAACATTGATGATTTTAAAAAAGAACATCAGTTGAATGACAAAGAAATCATCGCTTTGTTGCCAGGTTCCCGAAAACAAGAAGTGGAGAAAATGTTGGCTTTGATGCTTTCGGTTCGTTCTTATTTTACTGATTATCAGTTTGTAATTGCGGGAGCTCCAAGTTTGGATAAGGATTTCTACGAACAATATGTGGACAGCGATGTACATTTTGTATCCAACAAAACTTACGATTTGTTGCGTTGTTCCAAAGCGGCTTTGGTAACTTCTGGAACGGCAACATTGGAAACCGCTCTGCTAAATGTTCCCGAAGTGGTTTGCTACAAAGGAAGCAAAATTTCCTACGCCATTGCTAAGCGATTGGTGAAACATATAAAATACATTTCTCTCGTGAATCTGATTATGGATAGGGAAGTGGTAAAAGAATTGATACAGAGTGATTTAACTACAAATAATTTGGTTGAAGAATTGAATTTAATCTTAAAAGATAACCGCACAAAAATACTATCCGATTACGAAGAACTAAGACAAAAATTGGGCGGAAAAGGGGCGAGCCAAAACGCCGCGAATATCATTATCCAAGAAATGGAAGGGAAATAAAAATCGACATTATTTAAAAAATTCCAAACTCCTAATTTTTATTCGTAAATTCGCAACTTGTTAAACGATTTCGGAAGTCCCGAAGTCGCTATTCTGTTTATAGCTATGGATTATTCATCACTTCAATCAATTAGGGAAACGCTTTTGCCCAAGTTGGTAAAATATAAATTCGGACAAGAAATTTTCGACACCATCGAAACTGAAAATACCGTTTCGGTAAAGGGATTTGCGGGTTCGGCGATTGCTTTGTGGTCAGCAAAATATTTTTTGGCAAAACAAAAAACAATGCTTTTTTTGGTCGAGGATAAAGAAAGTGCTTTGTATGCAACAACCGAGTTGGAGGAGCTTTTGGGAAAAGAACAAGTTTTGTATTTCCCGCCTTCGCAGGTTGAACCTTACCAAATAGAAAAAACGCAAAATGCCAATTTGGTTCTCCGCACAGAGGTTCTCAACCGAATGAATACGCCCCAGAAACCAATAGTAATTGTTGCTCCGTTTGCAGCATTGGCGGAAAAAGTTCTGAAAAAAGATGAGTTTTCAGCATTATCTTTTACATTGAAAACAGGTGAATCTCTTAATTTCGATTTGAGTGAGGAATTGATGAATCGCTATCATTTTCAGCAAGTTGAATTTGTATCTTCACCCGGAGAGTTTTCCGTGAGAGGTGGGATTATAGATATTTTTTCTTTCAGTAATGAAGAACCTTACCGTATTTCTCTATTCGGAAATGAAATAGAAGCCATTCGTACTTTTGATTTGGAAACGCAATTGTCTAAAAATAAAGTAGATAGCTTCCAATTGGTTTCTAATATGAGCCAAAATACATCTAAAAACAAAGTGCCTTTTTTCGAGGTTTTACCAAAAGATACTTTGGTGGTTTCCAAAAATATAAGTTCTGGATTTCAGACTTTGAAAAATATTTACGATAAAGCAGAAACCAACTTCCTGAAACTAAGCGAGGAACTGAAACACCAAACTCCTGCGGAACTTTTTATTTCCGAAGATACATTAGGACTTTATCGAAAAAAAAGAAAATGGGTAGATTTTGTATTTGCCGTAGAAAAGCACGAAGGCAACAAGATAATAGAGTTGCAACAGACTGTACAACCAAGTTTTCATAAAAATTTTGAACTGCTGGCAGAAGACCTTATTCTGAAACAAAATAAAGGTTTTGAAACTTGGATTTCTTTTTCTTCCGAGAAACAAAAAGAACGGTTGGAAAGCATTTTTCAGGATATGGATTTCTCTCATTTAGATGGAGAGCGACCTACGTTTAAATCTTTTAAATCCGAACTTCACGAGGGTTTTGTAGATAATGAATTGAATATTTCGGTTTATACCGATCACCAAATTTTTGACCGCTACCAAAGGTTTAAAACCAAAAACTCCTTTGCGAAATCCGAGCAATTGACTTTAAAGGATTTAATGTCTTTGAAAGTTGGCGATTACATTACGCATATTGACCACGGCATCGGGAAATTTCTCGGATTGGTAAAAGTAAATAACGATGGCAAAGTGCAAGAATGTTTCAAACTCACTTATAAAAATAATGATTTGCTCTACGTCAGTATTCATTCTTTACACAAAATATCCAAATACAACGGTCCCGATGGCAGAGAGATTATGCTTTCCAAATTGGGTTCTCCCGCTTGGAAAAACTTAAAAAATAAAACAAAAGCCAGAGTAAAACAAATGGCTTTTGACCTGATAAAACTCTATGCCGAAAGGAAAACTGCCAAAGGTTTTGCTTTTACACCCGACACCTATTTGCAAAATGAACTCGAAGCGAGTTTCCTTTATGAAGATACGCCTGACCAAGAAAAAGCAACCATAGATGTAAAAAAAGATATGGAAGCCGAAACCGTTATGGATAGATTGGTTTGTGGTGATGTAGGTTTTGGGAAAACCGAAGTGGCAATTCGGGCAGCTTTCAAAGCGGCAACAGATGGTAAGCAAGTCGCAGTTTTAGTTCCCACGACAATTTTGGCATTTCAGCATTATAGAAGCTTTCGAGAGCGGTTGAAAGATTTCCCTGTGAATATTTCTTTCCTCAACAGATTCCGTACAGCGAAACAAAAATCTGAAACAAAACAAGGACTGAAAGATGGAAAAATAGACATTGTTATCGGTACGCATCAACTTGTAGGGAAAGATGTAGTATTCAAAGACCTTGGACTTTTAATTATAGATGAAGAACAAAAATTTGGTGTAAATGTAAAAGATAAATTGAAAACACTGAAAAATAATGTAGATACCTTAACCCTTACTGCAACGCCAATCCCAAGAACTTTACAGTTTTCGCTAATGGCAGCTCGGGATTTATCGGTCATTAAAA
This sequence comes from Cruoricaptor ignavus, assembly GCA_030538575.1. Taxonomy (GTDB): domain Bacteria; phylum Bacteroidota; class Bacteroidia; order Flavobacteriales; family Weeksellaceae; genus JAUNTR01. The sequence continues at coordinate 14,109 of JAUNTR010000022.1, forward strand.
CACCTCCACCGAACAGGCAACCTGTGGATACGCAATTAATCGGTTTTGATGAGGAAATTCTGCGGGATGCCATTTCTTATGAATTACAAAGAGATGGACAAGTTTATTTCATTAATAACAGAATAGAAAACCTGAAAGACATTGCAGGATTGATACAAAGGTTAGTTCCCGATGCTCGTGTGATTACAGGACACGGACAAATGGAAGGCAAGCAATTGGAGAAAAATGTACTCGATTTTATGGAAGGTGCGTATGATGTTTTGGTTTCTACAACGATTGTGGAAAGCGGTGTAGATGTTCCGAATGCGAATACTATTTTCATTAATGATGCTCAACGATTTGGGATGGCAGATTTGCACCAAATGCGTGGCAGAGTCGGACGAAGCAACAAAAAGGCGTTTTGCTATCTCATCACTCCATCTTATGATTTGATGACAACCGAAGCCCGAAAACGCTTGGAAGCGATAGAACAATTTTCGGATTTGGGAAGCGGTTTCCAAATTGCGATGAAGGATTTGGAAATCCGTGGAGCAGGGGATTTATTGGGAGCGGAGCAAAGTGGTTTTATTAATGAAATGGGATTTGAAGCTTACCAAAAAATAATGCAAGAAGCTTTGGAAGAATTGCAAAATGATGAGAGTTTCGAGAATCTTTTTGAAAATGAAGAGGAAAGACGAAAGTTGATAAAAACCACAAAAGATGTAAATATCGATACGGATTTTGAACTGATGTTGCCCGACGATTATGTGCAAAGTATAGAAGAGCGATTATCTCTTTATCAAAAATTGGCTGAAATCCCAAACAAAGAAGAGTTGACGATTTTTGAAAATGAGTTGCAAGACCGATTTGGAATTCTGCCCGAAGAAGCCAAAAATCTACTGAAATCTGTGGAACTGAAATGGTTAGCCGCAGATATTGGTTTTGATAAAATTGTAATGAAAAACGGGATTTTCTTAGGATATTTCCCGAGCAATCCTCAGGATAGATTTTATTCGGGAGAAAAATTCAGGCATATCATTCAATACCTTAGCAAAAACCCAAGAGAGGCACAACTGAAAGAAAAAGTAAACAAAGACGGTAACCAACTGATGATGAGGAAAGAACAAGTGAAAAGTATAGATGAAGTTACCGATGTTTTAAAAAATATTTTGGCATAAAAACGAATTGAAAAACTCAATCGTTATTCATTATTCTATCGAAATAATTGATGATGTAAAAAGTGAGTTTTTCTTTCGTTTTTTTATTTTCCCAAACATCGTACACTCCATTTTCCGTCATTTTAGAAGACCTTTGAAATTGCGATAAATCTTTTTTCAATATCCCTGCAATTACATATTGGTCTGCAACAGAAGTTAGCGTATAGGTTTTTTCATCCTTTTTGGTATCGGCATTTTTCAAGATAGTTTCTATCATTTTTCCGAATTGCAGACCACGCAAAGCATAGCGTTTGTTTTCGGCATCTGCAAGAGAATAGGCGTGGGATAATATCCCCAAAAGTTCCAGATTGGCAGGTTCTTTATAAATCAATTCTTCGCCTTTTACAATGGCATCTTTCATTTTTCCATTTTGTACCAAATTCATAAAATCGAATTTCCCCTCACTGATTTCCGAGGTTTTGTAGTTGGAAAATGATTTGCCGTAGTAAAGATGTTTTGCTTCTTCTTCATCTATCACAGTAGGATTGAAATTGAAACGATAAACCAATCTTTCGTAGAAATAAATTGAAGTTGAGTCTGTTACGTTAGCCTTTATGTCCTCCAAATTAATTTTATTTTGAGAAGATAAAAGCAACGAACAAAAAAGTAATGATAAACTGAAAAAAAACTTCATTCAATATTAATTTTTAGAGGCGTTAGGTGTTTTTAGGTGCAAATCGAAATAATCGGTTATCTTTTGCATAAGATGTACACGGTCTTTGCCCAATACATTATGGTAATGTCCTGGATAAACAAAATAGTCCATTTGTACGCCATTGTCCACCGCATTTTTTAGGAAATTGATGGAATGTTGCCAAACCACTACATCATCTTGTGCACCGTGTATCATTAGGAGTTTGCCTTTCAAATTCTGAGTTTTATCCAGTAGATTAGCGGTTTTGTAACCTTCGGGATTATTTTGCGGAGAATCCATATAGCGTTCGGTGTACATTACTTCATACATATTCCAGTCTGTTACGGGGCCTCCTGCAACTCCGACTTTAAAGATATCGGGATAGCGTAGCATAAAACTCGTCGTCATAAATCCACCAAAACTCCAACCATTGATGCCCATTTTTTCCGTATCGGCATAAGGCAAGGATTTTAGGAATTCCACGCCTTTCAGTTGGTCTTTCATTTCCACAGTTCCCAGTTGTTTGTAAACCGCTTGTTCAAATTTCAAACCTCGGTTGCTGGAACCTCTGCCATCCATCGTGAAAATAATGTAGCCATTTTGTGCCATATATTCGTACCACAAATTTCCAGATTTTGGGAAAGTGTTTGTAATTAATTGTAAATGAGGTCCATTGTAAAGATACACAATTACGGGATATTTTTTTGTCGCATCAAAATCCGTTGGCAAAACCAGTTTTCCGTAGAGTGGCGTTCCGTCATCCGCTTTTAATTCTATATTTTTTACTTCTGGTCTTTTGTAGTTCGTCAGCGTATTTTCCGCCTCTAAAATTTTCCTTGATTTAAGGTTTTGAGTATTAATTAAATTAATGACTCTTGGCGTGTCCGAATTGCTATAAGTATCGTAAAGCCAATTGCCATCTTTACTCAAAATTCCGCTGTGCATTCCTGCTGCATTATCCAGTTTTTGCATTTGTTGGTTGCTCCAATTCACTCGATACAAATGTCTTTCCAAAGGCGTTTCTTTGGTCGAAGCGAAATAGATTTCTTTCTTTTTTTCATTAAAGCCAAGGATGTCGGTTACCAGCCAATCGCCTTTGGTAATCTGTGCTACGAAACCTTTTTCCAAATTATAATGAAATAAATGATTGTAGCCCGTTCTTTGGCTTTGCCAAATAAAATCGGTATTAGAGTTTGGTAAAAATATCAACGGATGCTGAGGTTCTACATATTTATCGCTTTTTTCCTCGAAAAGAGTTTTTACAAAATTCCCTGAAACAGCCTCGTATTGATTCATTTTCAGATGTTTTTGTGCACGATTGAGAACACCAACAAAAATATATTTGGAATCGGGACTCCAAGTAATCGAGGTCAGATATTGTTCTTTATCGCCTTCAGTTTTCAGGAAAGTTTTTTGTTTGGTTTTAAAATCATAAACGCCCAAAGTTACCTCGTGGGATTTTTTGCCTGCCATAGGATATTTTATATTATGATTTTTTGCAGGAGTAACCGACCAATCGATAATCGGATAATCTGTAACCGAAGATTCATCCATTCGGTAGAAAGCGATTTTGCTTTCGTTGGGAGCGATAAAAACACCACGGTCTATCCCAAATTCGTTTCTGTGAACGGCTTGTCCGTTTACGATATTTTCATCAGTATCGTTTGTAATGGCAGTTGTTTTCCCATTTTCTAATAAATAAATATTATTTTTAATGGAATAGATAACCGTATTTTTTGCTTCTATCAGGTGATTGTTTTCCGCTTCTTTTGGCAATTCTAACCATTTTTTTGCAGACCAACCATTTTTATTTTTTGTTAATTGATAATAAATATTATCCACTTGATAATAAGCAGAATTCGGATTATTGAATGTAATTCTCGGCAAACGGGAAAGTTGGTTTTCCTTCGGTAAATTTTTATTAATGTCTTGCAAAGAAACCAAAGTATCTTGTTTCATTGTTTGCAAATCGGTTGTCAGATAGCCGTTTTTTACAGCTTGTGTATAAGATTTCCCATCGTTGCTCCACGAGAATTGCGAGATATTTTTTACGGCAAGATTGGTTCTTAGTCCGTTTACGGCTTCCGCCATTGTATATTTTTGGTTTTGTGCAAATAGCGAGCTTCCAACAAAAAGAAGCGGAAGTATAATTTTAGATACTTTCATTTTTTACGATTTCAATAGTTTATTTTGAAGATACCAAATTTAACTATTTTTTTTGAAACCGCATAAAAGGATGA
>JAUNTR010000354.1 GCA_030538575.1 Cruoricaptor ignavus
TTCAACGTTTCAGATTTTTTATCCAAATAAAGCGGAATGGAATCTTCGGGAAAGAAAATTTCTTCCAAGCGTTTTGCGATGCCGATAATGGTGATTTTTCCGTAAAGCCCGAGCAGTTTCAAACTCTTTACCGCAGAGGATAATTGTCCTTTTCCTCCATCTATTAAAATGAGTTGTGGCAGATTTTCACCTTCTTCCAACATTCTTTTATAACGGCGAAAAATCACTTCCTCCATTGTAGCAAAATCGTTCGGACCTTCCACCGTTTTCGGATGGAAAATCCTATAATCCGCCTTGGATGGTTTCCCATTTTTGAAAACCACACACGCCGAAACAGGATTTGTACCTTGTATATTAGAATTATCAAAACCTTCTATATGCCTTGGTTCTACAGGCATTCTCAGTAGTTTTTGCATTTCTGCCATTATGCGATTGGTGTGGCGTTCGGGATCTATAATTTGTATTTGTTTCAGTTTTTCCAATCGGTATTCTTTCGCATTTTTCTCGGAAAGTTCTACGATTCTTTTTTTATCCCCAACTTTGGGAACGATTAATTTCACATTCGGAATTTCAAAATTGAGATGAAAAGGCAACAAAATTTCCTTGGAATTGGAGTTGAATTTTTTCCTTATTTCAATTAAAACTTCTTCCAAAATATCCTCATCGGTTTCCTCCAAAACTTTTTTTATTTCCGTAGTATAACTTTGGATAATGTTCCCATTTTGTATTTTGAAATAATTAACGTAAGCCGCCGTTTCATCGCTGGTCATCCCAAAAACATCCACATCATCTATATTAGGATTTACCACCGTGTGTTTTGCCTGATAATCCTCCAAAATCGCCAAACGTTCTTTTACCATTTGGGCATTTTCAAACTCCAAATTCTCTGCAAAAACCGACATTTCTTCCATCAAAAAACTTTTCGCCAAACGGAAATCTCCTTTTATAATCCCACGAATTGCATCTATTTTTTTATCGTAATCTTCTTGGGATTCGTAGCCTTCGCATGCACCTTTGCAATTTTTAATATGATATTCTAAACAGACTTTGTATTTATTTTTTTCAATTTTTTTAGGTGATAAATCCAAACTGCAACTGCGGATTTTGTAGATATTTTTTATGGTTTCCAAAAGCACTTTGGCGGGTCGAACTTTGGCGTAAGGTCCAAAATATTCGCTACCATCTTTTATTTTATTTCTGGTAAGAAAAATACGAGGAAAATCTTCATTTTTTATACAAATCCAAGGATAACTTTTGTCATCCTTCATCATCACATTATAAAATGGTTGGTGTTCTTTTATCAGATTATTTTCCAACAAAAGAGCATCGTATTCACTTGGAACAATAGTGGTTTCCAAGCGGTGGATTTTACCGACCATAATTTTAGTTCGGTATCCGGAAAGCGTTTTATTGAAATAAGACAACACTCTTTTTTTCAGATTTTTGGCTTTTCCCACATATAAAAGTTGGTCTTTTTTATCGTAATATCGATAAACGCCAGGGTCCGAAGGCAAGGTTTTCAGTTGCAGTTCCAAATCTGTATTCATAGAACAAAAATACTAAAATTTAAGAGAAATGCATATCTCGATTTTTTATTACTTTTGCAGTTTTAATTAAAGACAGAAAAAATAGTAAAGAAAAACATTTACAATAACTTAAATAAAAATAATTTTGGAAAATATATTAGAATTTTATAAATATCAAGGAACGGGAAACGATTTTGTAATGGTGGATAACCGAGATTTGCAATTCCCGAAAAACACCGAATTGGTAAAACAACTTTGCGACCGCAGATTTGGTATTGGTGGAGATGGACTCATCCTTTTGGAGAATGATGACAATGCAGATGTTTTCGATTTCAAAATGGTGTATTACAACTCCGATGGCAACGAAAGTACAATGTGTGGAAATGGCGGAAGATGCATTGTGGCTTTCGCTCATTTTTTGGATATTTTCGAGGAAAAATGCACTTTCAATGCGATAGACGGTCGGCACGATGCGGAAATAAAAAATGGAATTGTAAAACTGAAAATGATTGATGTAAACCAAATTGCAAAAAACGAAAACAATTTTGTAATGAACACAGGTTCTCCGCATTTTGTGAAATATGTAAACGATGTGCAACATTATGACGTTTACAAAAACGGAAATGCCATACGAAATTCTGAAACGTATAAAACCGAAGGAATAAATGTGAATTTTGTAGAACAAATGAATGAAGATGAACTTTTTGTAAGAACCTATGAACGTGGTGTGGAAGACGAAACTTTCAGTTGTGGAACAGGTGTTACGGCATCTGCACTAAGTTTTTTCTTAAATGAAAATAAAAACAACGTAAAAATAAAAACCCTTGGCGGAAACCTAAAAGTGTATGCCGAAAAATCCGAAAA
>JAUNTR010000023.1:0-8059 GCA_030538575.1 Cruoricaptor ignavus
ACTTTTATCTTCATTCCCAAAGAGATACCGATTTTCACTACTTCTTTACCAATCCCTCCAAAACCGATGACTCCGAGCGTTTTCCCTGAAAGTTCTACAGCGTTGGTGTACGCTTTTTTCAAGTCTTTAAATTTCGTTTCTCCTTCCAAAGGCATCATTCTATTAGATTCGTGCAAGAATCTTGCTAAGGATAAAAAGTGTGCAAAAACCATTTCTGCCACAGAGCGGGAAGAAGCTGATGGTGTATTGATGACGTACAAACCTTTTTCGCGGGCATATTCCACATCTATATTATCCATACCAATTCCGCCTCTACCGATAATTTTTAAAGATGGGCAAGCGTCTATCAATTCTTTTCTCACTTTGGTAGCACTCCTTACAAGAAGAACATCTACTTGGTTTTCATTAATGAAATTTTCCAATTGTTCCTGTGCAACTCTATGCTCCAAGAATTCTATTCCACCTTCTTTTAGGGCGATTTCTCCTGCTTTGGAAATTCCATCGTTGGCTAAAACTTTCATTTTTTATTTTTTTTAGATTTTTAGTTTACTAAGTTAAGAATTTTATTATAAATAACTATAATTATTGCAAATAGAAAATTATGACTTTTGTTTGTTATAAAAAACAATACAAAATCTACCATATATTTTTTCTAAAATTTGAAGATAAATATGTGGTAGATTAATATTGAATTTATGATTTTAGAAAGACTTCATTACGTTTACCAAAACTTCCACGCTTTCTATTGGTAGAGCATTGTAAAGGCTGGCTCTGTAACCGCCAAGGCTTCGGTGTCCGTTCAGTCCGTTTATTCCTGCTTCTTTCCAAGCTTTATCGAAATCTTCTTTTTTGCTTTCGTCAAGTAATTTAAAGGAAACATTCATCAGCGAGCGGTCTTCTTTTTCGCAGAAAGTTTCAAAGAGCGAATTGCGGTCTATCTCGTTGTATAGCAGTTCTGCTTTCGCATTGTTGCGTTCTTCTGCTGCGGCAATTCCACCATTTTTTTCTAAATGCTGAAGCGTAAGTAGCGAAGCATAAACAGGGAATACAGGTGGAGTATTGAACATAGATTCCTTCGCAATATGCAACGAATAATCCAAATAAGATGGGATGTCTCTCCCTGTTTTACCAAGTATTTCTTTTTTTACGACAACTAAAGTTGCACCTGCTGGACCCATATTTTTTTGGGCACCTGCGTAAATAAGGTCGAATGAAGAAAAATCGATTTGGCGAGAGAAAATATCCGAACTCATATCGCAAACAGTAAGCGTATCTACTTTTGGGAACTCTTTCATTTGCGTGCCATAAATTGTGTTATTGGATGTGCAATGGAAATAATCGTACTCCGAACCAACCGAATAACCTTTCGGGATGAAAGAATATTTTTGCTCTTTGGAAGAACCTACGATATCTACATTTCCGAGTTTTTTTCCTTCTTTTATCGCACCCGCAGCCCAAGTTCCTGTATCTAAATAGGCAGCTTTTCCGTTTTCGGATTTCATTAAATTGAAAGGAACCATCACGAATTGAAGACTTGCTCCGCCACCAAGATAAAGCACTTCGTAATCATCATTTAGGTTCATCAATCTTTTTACGATAGCTCGGGCTTCATCCATCACGGCAACGAAATCTTTGCTTCGGTGAGAAATTTCTAAAAGCGAAAGCCCGATGCCGTTGAAATCCAAAATAGCATCTGCTGATTTTTGAAATACTTCTTGCGGAAGAATACAAGGTCCTGCACTGAAGTTGTGTTTTTTGCTCATAATTTTTACTTTTTATATAATTAGATTTAAAGTTTTAAGTTTAAGGTTCAAAGTTCAAGGTATCGAGATTAAGGTTTCTCTTCGACTTCGCTCAGAGTGACAATTCAAAATTTAAAATCCAAAACCCAAAATTCAAAAAAAGCCCCATAAAATATGAGGCTGATGATTCTATTCGTTGTGTAAAAACGCTTTTTTCGTTAATAAAGTTTCTTCGGATTCTACATTGTCATCATCGGGAACACAGCAGTCCACAGGGCAAACTGCGGCACATTGCGGTTCTTCGTGGAAGCCTTTGCATTCCGTACATTTATCTGTTACGATGAAATAAACATCATCACTCACAGGTTCTTGCGGATCATCTGCATCCAACGTAATTCCCGATGATAAGGTTACCATTCCTTTCAAGGCAGTTCCGTCGGAAGCTTTCCAATCTACTGCACCTTCGTATATCGCATTATTAGGGCATTCTGGTTCACATGCACCACAATTTATACACTCATCTGTTATTTTAATCGCCATTGCTGATTTTAATTTTTTAAATTTGCACAAAATTAATAAAAATCTATCAATAAATGAATACAGAAAAACAAATTGAAGGACTTTGCAATTTAGGAGTTTTTATTAAAGATTTTATGCAAAAAAATGAAGAAGATTATAATGAAAATGATTTGATTTTCAAAAAATTATTGTCAAAATCTGAAATTGAAAATGCCTGGTTCACACAAGAAAGTTTGAAATTTGCATTGCAACAATGGGCAAGTTTGCTTACCGAAACACAAATTCGAGATTGGCTATCGAGCTATAAGACAGCTGTTTCTCCGAAAAAAGTGGGCTTAATTCTTGCAGGAAATATCCCAATGGTTGGCTTCCATGATGTGCTTTCTGTGATTCTTAGCGGGCATATTCCTTTAATTAAATTATCCTCCAAAGACAAAAGAATAATCCCTTTTTTATTAGAAAAATGGAATGATTTTTCGGGTGGAAATCTGTCTTATGAATTGGTAGAAAAATTGGAAAATTATGATGCAGTAATCGCAACAGGAAGTAACAATACAGCGAGATATTTGGAGTTTTATTTTAAAGATAAAAAAAGTATTATCCGCAAAAACAGGACTTCAGTAGCGGTTTTGAAAGGCGATGAAACCGAGCAAGAATTGAAACTTTTGGCGGAAGATATTTTCAGATATTTTGGTTTGGGTTGCAGAAATGTAACAAGGCTTTTTATTCCGCAAGATTTTTTGTTAGATAGATTGTTTGAAAGTTTTATAGATTTTGGTTTTGTGATTAATCATCATTCTTATGCTAATAATTACGATTATAATAAAGCGATTTACTTGCTGAACCAAGAGAAATTTTGGGATAATAATTTTGTAATGTTGAAGGAAGATGATAGTTTGTTCAGTCCATTATCGGTAATTAATTTTTCCAGATATTCGGATTTGCAAGAAGTTGATAACTATCTGAAAAACAATGAAAATAATATACAATGTGTTGTTGCGAAACCGCAATTAGGTTTAGTTTCAGAACAGTTTGGGGAAGCCCAAAATCCGAAACTAAACACTTATGCTGATAATGTAGATACAATGCGATTTTTAGAAGGAATTTAAAATTGTTAAATTATTTTTATAATTTCATTTTCATTAAAAAATCCTAAATCTTGGTTCTTGCATCTTGATTCTTGTATCTCAAAAAAAAGACTACAATTTTATTTTTCTTGGATTTAGAAAAGTTTGGAATAGGATAACATTTTCCCCAAATTTGCTTTCTACTCTTTCGGAGATGTTTACCAATTCCGTTTCTATAAACTGTTGGCGTATTTCGTTGCTGTCGAAAATTAGCAACAGGTTGGTGTTTTTGCCTTCCTGCAACATTTCGCTTTCTACATCAGATAAGATGTATTTTTCTACGTCCATCAGGTTTTCTACCAAAAGCAAAAGTTCTGTTTTTGTGTAGGTTTCCCATTCTTCTAAGTGGCTTTCGGTGCAATGGAATGTAAGGCTGAGTATGCTCATTTTTATAAAATTTTATGATAATTGTGGATAAATAAAAAGCAAAATTCGGGATTTTTTTTGTAAATTAGCACGTTATTTATTTACTCAATTTAATAAAAAATGAAGAACTGTTTTAAGTTCTTGAAAATCATTATATTATCATAATATGAACACAGAAGGAGAAAGGTTAATACCTATCAACATTGTTGATGAAATGAAATCCTCTTACATAGATTACTCTATGTCGGTTATTGTATCCAGAGCATTACCGGATGTAAGAGATGGTCTGAAACCAGTACACAGAAGAGTACTTTTCGGGATGTACGGACTTGGAGTTTTTTCCAACAGAAAATATTTGAAATCAGCCAGAATTGTTGGGGATGTTCTTGGTAAATATCACCCACACGGCGATTCCTCCGTTTACGATGCTATGGTGCGTATGGCACAACCTTGGAGCTTGCGTTACACCCAAGTAGATGGGCAAGGTAACTTTGGTTCTATGGATGGCGATCCGCCTGCGGCAATGCGTTATACGGAAGCAAGATTAAAGAAAATTTCCGATGAAATCTTAGCAGATTTGGATAAAGAAACCGTAGATTTTCAAAACAATTTCGATGATAGTTTAACAGAGCCTACCGTACTTCCTACAAAAATCCCAAACCTTTTGGTCAACGGAACTTCGGGGATTGCCGTAGGAATGGCGACCAATATGGCTCCGCACAATCTATCCGAAGCCATCGATGGAATTTGTGCTTATATCGACAATAAAGAAATAACCATAGATGAGTTGATGAAACACGTTATCGCTCCCGATTTCCCAACAGGAGGGATTATTTATGGTTACGATGGCGTGCGAGATGCCTTCCACACAGGACGAGGAAGAATTGTAATTCGTGCCAAAGTGAATTTTGAAGAAGTGCATAACAGAAATGCCATCATTGTTACCGAAGTGCCTTATCAAGTGAATAAAGCGGAAATGATTGCCCGCACTTCGGATTTGGTAAAAGAAGAAAAAATACCAGGAATCTACGAAATCCGAGACGAGTCCGACAGACAAGGGATGCGTATCGTTTATGAACTGAAAAATGATGCAATACCAAACGTTGTCCTCAATCTTCTTTATAAATATACAGCGTTACAAACTTCTTTTAGTGTAAATAATATTGCGTTGGTAAATGGAAGACCAGAGCAACTGAACCTGAAAGAAATTATAAAACATTTTGTAGATCACCGTCACGAAGTTATCGTAAGAAGAACCCAGTACGAACTGAAAAAAGCCAAAGAAAGAGCTCATATTTTAGAGGGCTTTATGAAAGTAATTGCCAGCCAAGATACTTTGGATAAAGCGATTGCCATCATTCGCCACAGTTCTACACCGCAACAGGCTAAGGAAGGTTTGATTGCCGAGTTCGACCTTTCCGACATCCAAGCACAAGCGATTTTGGATTTGAGGTTAGCGAGATTAACGGGAATGGAGTTGGATAAAATCCGTGCTGAATATGAAGAAATAATGGCATTAATTAAAGATTTAGAAGATATCTTATCTAATGAAGGAAGACGCTTTGAAATCATAAAAAATGAAATGCTGGAAATCAAAGAAAAATATGGGGACGAAAGAAGAACCGATATAGATTTCGCAGGAGGAGATATGTCCATAGAAGATTTTATTCCTAATGAAAATGTGGTAGTTACCATTTCTCACGCAGGTTATATCAAAAGAACTTTGCTCTCGGAATACAAAATACAAAGTAGGGGAGGCGTAGGAAACAAGGCTGCAACAACAAGAGATGAAGATTTCTTGGAATACATTGTTTCCGCAACCAATCACCAATATATGTTGTTCTTCACCGAAAAAGGAAAATGCTACTGGTTGAGAGTTTTTGAAATCCCAGAAGGTTCTAGAACCGCAAAAGGTAGGGCAATACAAAACCTTATTAATATAGAGGCTGATGACAAAGTAAAAGCCTATATAAGAACCAATGATTTGAAAGATGCCGAGTACGTGAAACAAATGTACGTCGTAATGATTACCAAAAATGGTACGGTAAAGAAAACTTCCTTAGAGGCTTATTCCAGACCGAGAACCAATGGTATCAATGCTATTGAGATTAGAGATAACGACCAATTGCTCGGGGCAAGACTTACCGATGGAAGTTCCGAAATAATGATTGCTACCAAAAACGGAAAATGTATTCGTTTCCCAGAAGAAAAAGCAAGAGCAGTCGGCAGAGGCTCTATCGGGGTAAGAGGAATTACTCTTGAAAACGAAGACGAGGTAATTGGTATGATTGTTGTGAATGATGTAGAGAACGAAAGCGTTTTGGTGGTTTCCGATAAAGGTTATGGTAAGCGTTCTGCGGTTGAAGATTACAGAATTACCAATCGTGGTGGAAAAGGTGTTATCACTTTGAATATTACTGAAAAAACAGGAAATCTTATCGCAATACAAAACGTGAAAGATGGTGATGGATTAATGATTATCAACAAATCCGGAGTTGCCATAAGAATGGGCGTAGATGAACTGAGAGTAATGGGTAGAAATACACAAGGTGTAAGACTCATTAACCTTAAAAAGAATGATGAAATTGCTGCCATAGCCAAAGTGGAAATGGATAAAGATGTAGAAGATGCAGAGGAAGATACAGAAATAGAAGCAAATGCTGAAAGCCCAATAATAAATAATGAACAAACAACGGAGAATGAAGGAACTGACGAAAATCAGTCAACCGAAAACTCTGAAGAATAAAATTTTAATTAATTTTAAACCAAATTTTTATTTAAATATATTTTCAAATGAAAAAAATCATTTTAAGTTTGGCAATGGTTTCTGTAACCCTTGCTTTCGCCCAAAAGAAAGAAGTATCAGCTGCTGTAAAAGCCATTGAATCGGGAGATGTAGCTACCGCAAATGCACAAATTACAGCTGCGGAAGGTATTTTGGGAGGAAAAACATTTTTGTTGGAGCCGTCCGTTTTAGAGCAATATTATTATGCCAAAGGTCTTGGACTTTTGAAATCGGGGAAAGCCAGTGAAGGTGCTTCGGTTCTTTCAAAAATCACAGATTTGGGAAAATCCAAAATCTATACAGGTAGAGATGGGAAAACCAAAGTTTATTTCGTAGGAAAAGAAGCTGCCGATGCTTCAGGACTTCAAGGTTTGAAGGAGGAAACTTATCAGCCTGCCCTTTCTGCAAAAGTAACGGAAGCTGTAAATCCTTTAATCCAAAATGCCAACAAAGCCGCAGTAGATGCATATAATGCTAAAAACTACAACGTTGCAGGACCAAAATTCGGAGAAGTTTATAATCTATTGAAAGCCGCAGGACAAGACAATAAACAATATTTGTATTATTCGGCGATTACTTACGCAATGTCCGATAACAAAGCAAAAGCAATAGATACTTACAACGAGCTTATCAATTCCGGATATACAGGTGTGGAAACTAAGTATTTGGCAAAAAATAAAAAATCGGGAGAAGTAGAAGAATTGGATAAAGGTTCTTGGGATTTGATGAAAAAAGCAGGTGCTTCATCAGATTATTCTGATTTTAAAACTGAAACTTCCAAAAGCGTAGAACAAGAATTGTACGAAACCAATGTGGGACTGATGATAGATGGTGAAAAGTATGATGAAGCGATTGTTCTTGCTGGTAAAGGTTTGAAGAAATTCCCTAAAAGTAAATTGGCAGAACTGCAAGGTTTGGCTTATTACAAATCTGGGAAAACCGACCAATTTATGGAGAGTTTGAAAGCACAAGTTGCCAGTAACCCAACGGATAAAGTTAGTTGGTACAACCTTGGTGTATTAGCGAGCAAAGATCCTGCAAAACAGGAGGAAGCGATTGGATATTTCCAAAAAACTTTGGAGATAGATCCTGCTTATTCCGCTGCACATCAGAACCTTACCTATATGATTATGGATTCTGAAAATGATGGTAAGCATATAGAACAATATCAAGAATTGAGAAAAGCAGGGAAAACCAATGAGGCTAATAAAATTATAGATGCCAGAAGAGAGCGTTTCAAAAAAGCATTGCCTTATGCCGAAAAATGGTACAGCATAGAACCTGAAAATATAGAAGTGGTTTCTTTGTTGAAGGGGCTTTACCAATCTACAAGAAACGATGCTAAATATCAAGAGTTTAAAGCTAAAGAAGCCGCACTCGAAAAAAAATAATCTGATTATAGATTGATAAATAAAACCGAAGATTTCTTATAATCTTCGGTTTTTTTGTTTCTTTTTTCTCCCCCACCAAACCAAAAATCCTGTAATGGGAAGACTTGCACAAACTAAACTGGAAATGAA
>JAUNTR010000023.1:8159-14348 GCA_030538575.1 Cruoricaptor ignavus
ACCAAACCAAAAATCCTGTAATGGGAAGACTTGCACAAACTAAACTGGAAATGAAGGCAAGTATTTTTCCGAAAGTTCCTAATATCGCACCAACGTGGATGTCATAGTTTGCGGCAACATATTTTTCGCCAAAATTCCTTTTTTCATAAGGGCGATTTAGTAGCAATTCTCCAGAGTTTTCATCGAAAATCATCTCGCTGTAAATATAGTATTTATCCTCCAAACCTCTTACATATACCGTGAAGTTTTCGTGCTCGTGGTCATCCAAATGCTCGTGTCCCAAATCTATACTATAAGCACTATATTCAGGATAATATTTTTCTACTTGGTAGGCAATTTTATCTATGGTTTCTGTTGTGCGATTTTCTATAGGTGCTTTTGTCGTAATGTGCGAAAAGTCTGGATAAACCGTATTTCCACCCGAAAATATAAAATATAAAATAGCCTGAATAAAAAAGAAAGAATAAAAAAGACCTGTAATAGCCACAATAAGTGAAATGAAAGAAGCGTAAAAACCAAGAATGCTATGTAAATCATAATTCTTGCGTTTCCAGTTTTTTATATTTTTCCATTGAAACCAAAAACGTTGTTTTCGGGCAGATTTATTTTTTGGCCACCAAAGGAAAATACCAGATATTAGCATAAATAAGAAAATAAGAACAGGAATTCCTACAACATATTTTCCCCAATCCGATTGTAAAAGAAAAGACCAATGAATGAATTTTACGATATTGAAAAAACCATTCTTTTCATCTTGTACAGAAAGAATTTTTCCTGAAAAAGGATTTATATACACCGATTTGTAGATAGGGAATTCATCAAAATAATTCCAAGCATCAGGATTTCGTTCGTAGTAATAGAACTTGTAGGACTTGCTTTTATCCAAAGGTATTTCTACCCAATGTATTGGGAATTTTTCAGGATTTTGCTCATTTATTTTTTGTTCTAAAACCCTTATTGGTAATGTCTTTTTATCAGAAATATTTTCTTCGGAATGATAGATGAAATCCTGTCGCAGAGCATATTGTATATCTTCTTTGAAGACATACAAAGCCCCTGTAATACTCACGATAAAAATAATAATTCCGATAGAAAGTCCAAACCAAAGATGCAGTTTGCCCATCCATTTTTTTAATAATGATTTTTTCACTTTTCGATGATTTGCCATATTGATGAACTCTTAAAATTTATAAGTAAAACTTGCTATCGCATTGATGAGTTTTTGAGGATTAGCTGTTGTATAACCAATCCAATAATGCTCGTTGGTAAAGTTATCTACTTTCAATGCTATTCTATATTTTGGTGTATCGTAAAACGCATTGGCATTTAGCACCATATATTTAGGCAATTCAAAAACGGTATTAGTAGTGTTGAAAATTTTGTTGGCATTTGCATAATTTCCACCGATTCCCAATCCTAAACCTCTAAACAAACCATCCAAGAATTGATATGAAGCATTGAAGTTGGCTAACCAAGGAGATGATGCGGTGTTGGGTCTTCTTCCCAATATAGTTTGGTCTTCGGATTGCGTGTATTTTGTATCATTATAACTAAGCCCAGCTATTACGGAAAATCCTTTTACCAAATAAGCATTCATTTCCAATTCTACACCTTTGCTCTCCAACATACCCATTTGGTTTTGGATAGCAATAGAACCTGCATAGCCAACCGTTTGCAACATATTTTTTACTCTTATATTATAATAGTTTAGGGTCGCATTTATTCTGCCTTTCAGTAGATTAGCCTTCAATCCTGTTTCTATTTGGTTGGCGGTTTCAGGTTCGGAAAGAGCTGTATTTTGTGTAGAATTGGTAATGTAATATCCATTGCTTTTGAAACTGTTTTGATAATTTCCAAAAATTGAAAATCGGTCTTTCAAAATTTCGTAAACGATTCCAAATTTTGGTGAGAATGCAGATTGAGAGTAAGCAGAAACTTCATTTGCCCCGAGTATTCCACCTTTGAAATCATTGTTTTCGTATCGCAAAGCAGCCATTATATTCAATCCTTTTGCAAGTGTTGAAACATTAGAAATATACGCACTATAAGTATTTTTGGTGTTTTGTGCAGGATAGTTTCCGAATTGGTTTGTAGCATAAAAATTTGAAACCTTTTCAGCATTAAAATCAGAATAATCTCCGTAGCCTGTAAATGGAACAAAATCTATAACTCCATAGATAAAGTGTTGGTTGTTTTTAGTTCTTAAGTAATCTCCACCCAGTAATATTCGATTTCTGATGTTCCCGATTTTAAAATCAAAATTAAAATTCTGCTGAATTTGGAAATATTTTTGATAACTGTCTATTGTAGATTGGTCTCCTCGATAAAGTCCGAAAGGAGAACCGTCAGCAGCATAACTTGCAGTAGTAAGGTAAAAATAAGGATTGAAACCGCTGGAATGATTATAAGAACTGCTAACCAAAGTGGTGGATTTTATGTGATTATTAATTTTGTAATTCACTTGTCCCAAGAGGTTTCTGTTTATCCCATTGTTGTACAAACCTGTACCAACATAAGAATTTTTATAATCTAAACCTGCATTTTGTAAATCATACATATTATGATAACCGCTGAGGGCAGGAGAAAATATGAAAAACAGATTTTGATCGGATTGAGCTCTGTTTTCAAAACTCTCATATTCTATATTAATATCCAGATGTTCATTTATTTTCCAAGTCAGGCTTGGTACAAAAGCAAAAAAGCTATTTTGTATTTTCTTGTTCTGGAAATTTCCTTCGCTTGTATAAGCTGTATTGATGCGGAATAACAAAGATTTTGATTTGTTGAGAGGCGTATTTATATCTGCCTGCGTGCGATAATAGTTGTAGCTTCCTCCTGCAACTGTAATATCTCCTTTAAACTCTTCAAAAGGCTTCTTCGTTACCCTATTTATAATTCCACCGTAGGAAGTTCCCGTACTCCCATAAAGCGTTCCCGAAGGTCCTTTTAGAACCTCTATTTTTTCAATATTTATAGCATCAATCGTTCCCGAAACAGGCGAGGTCATCCCGTTTCTCATACTATTGTTAGCTATAAATCCTCTTAGATTAACGTAAGCTCCGCCATCTCCCGCTCTTCCTGTGGCATTCCACATTTTTTGCAGACCTGTAATATTTCTATAAGCTTCATCTACGGTAAAGATATTTTGATGTTCCAATACTGTTTTATCAATCGATGAATAGACTTGCGGGTTTTCAATCGCCTTTAAGGGCATTTTATTCGAATATTCCGTGTCTTTTTTTACAAAAGTCTTTATAATGACTTCATCAATTTTATTTTCTTTCAATGAATCTTTTTCTTGTGCATAGACATTTCCTACAAATAAAGCAATGATAGGAGTTATGACTTTTCTCATTATTTAGAATAATTTTAAATTAAGGTTACAAATGTAAACATAATTTTTATCTATTCTAAATAAAATATTTGGAAATATATTTAATTTTTGGTTAGGCCGTCAGCAAAACTAAATACAACTCTTTTCAATTCAGCAGTTTTATTGCTTGTTTGGCTCTTATCAATAGTTATTTTATTTGATTATTTTCACAACTTTTCCACCAGCAATTTTTCGCAAACCAGTTGGCTAAAAGTTTCAGTTTGCTCGTTGTATTTTACCAGCATACTTTTATCGAAAGGTTCTATTTTCAGGATTGTAATTTCGGTGGTCAAAGGTAATTTTTTTTGGTTCAGAAACTTCAAAAGTTCAGTTGTAGATTCCGTAAGAGCCGAGAAACGCACTTTTTGTTCCGCTTTACATTCGCTTAGTTTAGGCAGGTTTAGTTGCGTAATATTTCCATTTTTATCGGGAATTGGCGAACCATGAGGATCGGTTTTTGGGAAATCTAAAAGTTCATCTATTTTATTAAAAAAAATATCCGATTTTATATGTTCAATTTGCTCTGCAATTTCATGGACTTCTTCCCAACCAAAATCCATTTTTTTTACCAAAAACATCTCTGTCAGTCGGTGTTTTCTTACGACCAAAGCCGCTTGTTTTTTGCCTTCTTCGGTTATGATTAGCGGTTTATAACTCTCGTAGATTACCCATTTTTTCTCCGCAAATTTTTTCATCATACTGTTTACGCTGGGCATTTTTATTTTCAGAAATTTGCTCAGTTCGTTCACTGTTACGCTATCATTTTTTTCCGTGAGATGATAGATGGCTTTCAGATAATTTTCTTCGGTTAAAGTTGTCATAACCCCAAAGATACACAGAATTTTTTATATGGAACAATCAAGGATTTTTAATTGAAAAGAAAATACATCTCATCATTAATTTTATTTGAAAAAAAGAGAAATTAATTTTAAAAAACTTAATTTTGTAGAAACAACAAAAAATGTCGGTAGAACTTATTACAAAATACTTTCCAGAAATTACAGAAGAGCAAAAAGAACAATTTGCCAAGCTGCAAGCACTTTATGAAGAATGGAATGCTAAAATAAATGTAATTTCCAGAAAAGATACAGAATCTTTGTACGAAAAACATATTTTGCATTCGCTCGGGATTGCCAAAGTAATGGCTTTTTCGCCAGGAACAAAAGTTTTAGACATCGGTACAGGTGGCGGATTTCCGGGGATTCCTTTGGCGATTTTGTTTCCCGAAGTGCAGTTTACGTTAATCGATTCTATCGGTAAAAAAATTATAGTTGTAAATGCCGTTGCAGAAGGCGTTGGTCTGAAAAATGTAACCGCCATACACGGAAGAGCCGAAAAACTGAAAGAGAAATTTCATTTTGTAGTAAGCCGTGCAGTTACGCAGATGCCCGAGTTTTTGCGTTGGCTGAAAGGCAAGTTCGAGAAAGAACAAATGAATCCGAAACACAACGGCGTTTTGTATTTGAAAGGTGGCGATTTGGCGGAAGAACTTGCAGGTTTGAAATGCGAAATTTTCAATCTCAAAAATTATTTTGAAGGAGAATTTTTCGATACCAAAAAAGTAGTTTATTTATCGAAAGGAAATTTTAATTCGTAGAAAAGGGAGAAGTTTTTTGTCTTTATATGATATTATGAATTTCGTAAAAAAACTTTAAACTAAAATAGGATTTATTAAAAAATATTATTTATGAAAAAAGCAATAGTTTTAGCAGTTTTATTTTTTCTCGTTTCTTGCAATCGAGACGATGGAAATCAGATAACAAGCGTAGAAAGTGTAGCGGTGGATAGCGTAACTGTCCCGCGTGATACGATGCAGGTTTTTGCAACGCAAACCATTGTAACTTATTCCAAATACATAGAAAATTGCGAAGGTTTTTATGACTACGATTATCGAATAGATGATTTGCAGAGAAACATCACGCCTTATAAATACAAGACGAATGCGACTTGTGGTAGCGAATTTTCGGGAGCTTCCCAACTTATTTTTTCGCCACAATCATCGGGAACTTATGTTTTGAAATTTTGGGCAGGCAACGATAGTTGGTTAGAGAAAACGGTTGTGGTACAAGATTGATAGAACTAAAACCATCACTCAAATTAAAATAAAAAAAGTTTGCAAAATTTATTTTTAAATAAAATTATTGCCGATTTGTTGTCGCAATCTTCGGATTTATCTCGGTTCAAAATTGTGTTGCCAGGGAAAAGACCGATTGTTTTCATTAAGAAAATCTTGGCAGAAAATCGTTATTCAGGTTTGTTGCCCGATTTTTTCACGGTGGAAGAAATTGTACAGAAAATCGCTAATCAGCAACCCATTCAGGGGATTGCATTGTGGCTTTTTGCCTTCGATGTTTACAGAGGTTTGTATGAAGAAAATTTTGAAAATTTCCTAAAATGGTTTCCTACTTTGCAAAAAGATTGGGACGATATTCTGAAGTTTTCTGATAACGAAAATGAGGTTTTAGAATATATGTTTGCCGAAGAGCGTATAAAAAACTGGGGCGAAACCATAGGCGATGAACAGAGCAAAACCCGACAACGCAACTTGGATTTTTGGAAAAAAATGGTGGTGTTTTTACCTGTTTTGAAACAAAAGTTACAAGAGCAAAACCTCGCTACATCGGGAATGTTGCACGAACTTGCAAAGCAAAAAATAAAAGATTTTGCACAAAATACCGAAGGTGGTTTTGTGTTTTGTGGTTTCAATGCTTTTACGCCATTGGAAGAACTTTTGGTAAAAGAACTTTTGCAATGGGACAAGGCACAATGTTTTTTTCAAGCAGACCAATATTATTTGGATGACGAGCGACAAGAGG
>JAUNTR010000023.1:14448-17902 GCA_030538575.1 Cruoricaptor ignavus
GCACAATGTTTTTTTCAAGCAGACCAATATTATTTGGATGACGAGCGACAAGAGGCTGGAAAGTTTTTGAGGTCGCATAAAAAATGGAATGTTTTTAATGACAATCGGGAGTTTAAATGGATAGAACAAAATTTTGAACAACCGAAAAAAATAAAAGTTTTTGAAGTTTCGGGGAACGTTACCCAAACTAAAATTTTGCCCGAAATTTTCAGGGAAATTCCCAAAGAAGAAATCAGCAATACTGCGGTGGTTTTGTTGGACGAAAACCTTTTACCAGCGAGTTTAGACGCTTTGGGAAATATAGAAAATCTAAATATAACGATGGGTTTTCCGCTGAAAAATTTGGCGTTTAGCAATGCTATAAAACAGATTTTCTATATCCAAAAACAACAGGAAAAAAAATCGGGTTCTTATTATCATAAAGACATTACTTCGGTTTTGGAATCGTTGCCAAACACAGCAGAAGACAGCGAGTTGATTTCCGAATTTCTAAAAGAAATTACCGAGAAAAATATGGTTTATCTTTCGGCGAAGCGTTTGGAGAATTTGCTGGGAAAACTGTCTTATTTTAAAATATTTGTAAAAACAGAAACTACCGAATTGTATTTGGATTTGCTGATTGATTTTTGTAAAAATTTGAAAAACAATATCTTGGATGATGTTCAGTTTGAGAATATTTCGCATTTTGAAAACTCATTCAAGGTTATTAAAAATCAACTTTCGACCTACACTTTTCCTGTAAAAATGGAAACGTTGGAAGTGCTTATCAATCAACTCATTAATTCCGAAACCATAGATTTTCGTGGAGAACCTTTGCAAGGTTTGCAGATTATGGGACTTTTGGAAACCCGATTGCTCAATTTCAAAAATATTATTCTGCTTTCGGTAAACGAGGGCAAACTTCCTTTGGGAAATACGCAAAATACTTATCTTCCGTTCGATGTTCGGGCACAATTTGGGTTGCATACTTTTTTGGAGAATGATAGTATTTACGCTTATCATTTTTATCGATTTATCCAAAATGCAGAGCGGGTTTATTTGCTCTACAATGCTTTGAGTTCGGGCGTAAATACAGGAGAAAAGAGCCGTTTCATCACTCAATTGGAAATGGAAAGTAAACACGATATAGAAGAAATTATTATCGAAAATGCATCTGTTCCAACCGAAGTTTTACCGATGAAAATTGCCAAAACCAATGTCGTATTACAACGTTTGCAAGAATGGAAAAATCGGGTTTCTGCATCGCATCTTACAGCGTATTTGTACGACCCAATTCAGTTTTATATGAACTATGTTTTGAAAACGAGAGAAGCCGAAGAAATAGAGGAGGAGTTGTCGCAAAGAAGCTATGGGAGCATTGTGCATTATGCTTTGCAAAATCTTTATGAAAAGGTAAAAGGCAAAATTTTAACAGAGGAAATTCTGCGGGAATTGATGACGGAAATAGATTCAGCGATAGATTTTGGAATTGGCGAATTGGGGCATCAACCTGAGTTTTACGAGCGTGGGATGAATTTTATTCACAAATCTATTGCAAAACGCACGGTGGAAGGTATTTTGAATTTCGATCTTGATTTGGTTAAAAAAGGTAATTCGCTTAAAATCATTGATTTAGAAAGGAAAATAGAAAACGTAATTTTTGCTTTGAATAATGATGAAAAAGAGGAAATAAAATTTTACGGATTTATTGATAGGATAGATGAACTGAACGGCATTACAAGGATTATTGATTACAAAACGGGAAAAGCCAAAAACCTGAGTTTGAAGTTTAAAGATAAAGAGGAAACTTTGCTGATGGATGAAAAATATAAACAAGCCTTACAACTATCTATTTACCAGTATTATGCGAAACAAGTGCTGGGATTGTCAACCGCCGAAGTAGAGTCGGGAATTTGGTCTTTTGCGGAAATTAATAGCGGAGTGCAGGTTTTGGATTTTCAAGATGGCGATTTGGATTTGGCAATGATTTCTATAAAAAACTTAATTTTGGAAATTCTAAATCCCGAAATTCCATTTGTGGAAACTGTGAAAGTGGATTTTAACTTTTAGTCAAGAATCAAGATACAAGAGCCAAGATGCAAGATAGAAGAATCAAGAATAGAAAGCAAGAAGCCAAATGCTATCAGCTAAGAGCTGAATTAATTTAATTAAAAAAAAATAAAATGTTTACAAAAATTATTATACACAGAGTTGGTAACAAAATAAATAGCGAAAATCTTTTCCTGTCGCAACAAGAATTGCAGTTGGACGAGGAAATGAAAGAATTGCTGGGAAATTACTTTCTATCGGCTTTCAAGACGGAGGAGCAGTTTCAGTTTTACAGCGATTCTTATTTGGTCAATAATCCCGTTTATAGTGCGGTTAGCGAGATTTTCGAGGATAAAAATAAATTTGTTTTCGAGAGCGAAAATATCGCAAAACATCTTTACGAAGCAGCGGAAAACCCAAGAGTGCAAGGCGGAGATTTGTTTGTAGTTTATTTTGAAGGCGAAGAAACCGATGCAGGAAAAATAGATTCTATCGGGATTTTTAAAACCGAAAAAAGAGAACCTTTCTTGAAGATTTTTTCGCAAGATGATGATTATCAGTTAGAAAAAGATTTCGGAATTGGATTGTCCAAGCTGGATAAAGGTGCAATAATCTACAATTCGGGGAAGGAAGATGGCTACGCAATTTCGGTGATTGATAATAATAAAAATGGAGATATGTATTATTGGTTTGAGGATTTTTTGAAGGTGAAACAACGCTCCAACGATTACTTTCACACCCAAGAAACATTGGCGGTTTACAAAGATTATATTACCCAACAATTGCCAACTGAGTTCGAGATTTCCAAAGCCGACCAAGCGGATTTGCTGAATAAATCCATCAATTTTTTTAAGGAAAAAGAGCAATTCGATTTCGAGGAATTTACCAATGAAGTTTTGGGAGATGCGGAAGTTATAGAAAGTTTTACCAACTACAAAACCGATTACGAACAAGAGATGCAAGTGTCTATTTCAGAGGATTTTCCGATAAATGAATCGGCTGTGAAAAAGCAACAACGCTATTTTAAATCCATTATAAAATTAGATAAAAATTTCCATATTTATGTTCACGGCGATCGCAAAATGTTGGAAACAGGGCAAGATGAAAAAGGAAAATACTATCGTTTGTATTTTGAAAAAGAGCAATAAGAAAAGTATTTTTTTTAAAGGAATTTTTTGTGGTGCAATGTTTTTTTGTTTAGTTATTTTCTGCTTTTGTTATTTTAATAATAATTATTTGGCAAGATTGTTGTTTGGGTTTTAATATTATTCTCATAATGATTAATATAAGTTAATCTGTGTTGTTGAGAAATTTTTGAAACCCAAATATCTTTATTAAAATGATGAAAAAAATCTTACAGAGAAATGATTTTCTTTTGGATGAACTTCTATTTGAAAATCGAAACAAATCCTATGGAGCTTACACG
>JAUNTR010000355.1 GCA_030538575.1 Cruoricaptor ignavus
TCAGTTGTAAAAAAATCCAGCCGGGCGGAAACAAAGGTGTTCTGAAAATAGAAGATGGCGTAGAAAAATATGACGACCACGAGGTAAGAACAGGTGGTGTAAATGGCGAACATACAACACATACAGCAACCAAATCTGCGATAGAAGTGGATGTAAACGGCACAAAACTAAAAGCATTTGCCGGTGGATTAGAACAGAAAATAGTAGGTTTCTTGTCTTCTACGGAATATACCAATGCAGCAGATGATAGTGTATTGAAAAACAAATGGTTCGATTTTGATAACGTTAATTTCAAAATGGGTTCCACTTCCGAATTAGAAGCAGGTTCTGCCGAGCAATTGAGCAACTTAGCTGCAATCCTAAACGCATACCCCGATGCTAAAATAAAAATTGGAGGATATACCGATAAAACAGGAGATGAAGCTGTGAATAAAAAAATATCCCAAGGAAGAGCCGATTTTATAAAATCCGAATTGGCAAAAGCTGGAGTGGGCGAGCAAGTAATTTCCGCAGAAGGTTATGGTAGCGAGTTTGCAAAAGTTCCTGCTGATGCTTCTGACGAAGAAAGAGCAGCCGACAGAAAAATGGCTGTAAGATTTACAAAGTAATCTAAAACCAAATAAAATCTAAAAAATGTCTTGCACTCGTAAGGCATTTTTTTTATCTTTACGAATTAAAGTAAAAATCTAAGCAATGCAAGAAACATTAAAATACATCAACGAGAACAAAGAACGCTATGTCGAAGAGCTTTTCGAACTGTTGAGAATCGCTTCCATCAGTGCAGATCCTGCTTACAACCAAGACGTTTTGGATTGTGCAGAAAAAGTTGCCGAACACCTGAAAAACGCAGGAGCAGACCAAGTAGAAGTCTGTGAAACCGAAGGTTATCCTATCGTTTATGGGGAGAAAATTTTAGATAAAAATTTGCCGACAGTTTTGGTTTACGGACATTACGATGTACAACCGCCAGATCCATTGGATTTGTGGAAAAAACCACCTTTTGAACCTTATATCGAGAAAACAGAAATTCACCCCGAAGGTGCTATTTTTGCGAGAGGTTCTGCGGATGACAAAGGGCAATTCTTTATGCATGTAAAAGCATTCGAAGCGATGATGAAAACCAATACTTTGCCTTGCAACGTGAAATTTATTATCGAAGGTGAGGAAGAAGTTGGCTCAAAAAGTTTAGAAGGTTTCGTGAAAAGCAATACCGAAAAACTGTCTTGCGATTGTATTTTGATTTCCGATACAGGTTTGTATTCTATGGAGCAACCGACTGTTACCACAGGTTTGCGTGGATTGAGTTATGTAGAAGTAGAGGTGGAAGGTCCGAACAGAGATTTGCATTCTGGACTTTATGGCGGAGCAGTTCCAAACCCGATACATACGCTTTCCCGAATGATTGCCAAACTAATAGACGAAGACGGACACATTACCGTAGATGGTTTCTACGACAATGTTTTGGTGGTTTCTGATGAAGAAAGAACCGAAATGAATAAACTGAAAGATAATCCTGAAGAATTCAAAAAATCAATAGGATTAAACGATGTAGAAGGCGAAAAAGGCTACACCACTTTGGAGAGAACTTCCATTCGTCCGACATTGGATTGCAACGGGATTTGGGGCGGTTACATCGGCGAAGGTGCAAAAACTGTCATTCCATCCAAAGCATTTGCAAAAATATCTATGAGATTGGTGCCTTACCAAACTCCGGAGGAAATTACAGAGAAATTCAAAAATTATTTCGAGAAAATTGCTCCTGCTAATGTAAAGGTTACAGTAACGCCTCATCACGGTGGAATGCCTTACGTTTTACCAAGTGATACCAAAGAATTTTTAGCAGCGAAAAACGCTATGGAAACCGCTTTTGGTAAAGAAGTTTTACCATTCCGAAGTGGCGGAAGTATTCCGATTACAGCAATGTTCGAGGAGGTTCTTGGTGCAAAATCTGTATTGATGGGATTTGGCTTGAGTTCCGATGCGATTCACTCGCCGAATGAACATTACGGATTATTCAATTTTTATAAGGGAATAGAAAGTATTCCGTTGTTTTTCCAAAATTATGCGAAAGGATAAATAATGAAAGGTAAAATAAAATTTATTCTGAATAAAAGTTTTTTCTTCGGAAAGCGTAGTTATCAAATTTTTATTAATGATGTTTTTGTAGGCGAATTATCCAACAGAAAACCAAGCTTGGATTTTGAAACCAATTGGGGAATAAAACCATCAAGGTAAAAGGGAAGAATTACGAAAAAGAACTGCAAGTAAATCTTGGTGTTTCTCGTGTTATACAACCAATTTACATCAATCATTCCTATACTTATGGTCTCAAAATGCCGTCTTTATTCAGAA
>JAUNTR010000024.1 GCA_030538575.1 Cruoricaptor ignavus
GAAATTTTGGGCTAAATAAACTTTCAGTCCGTTTTTTAGGGTGTAAATTCTTACGTCATTTTCGTCATTCGTTACAAATTCGTAGGTAAAACCATTTTTGTCGATGGATTGCCCGGTAGTATATTTTTTTTCCATTTTATTAAATTAACATATTCTTTCCTTTTTGAGAAAAGCAGAATGCAAATTTAGGGAAAATATGGGAAAACTATTTACAACTTACAGCACAAAAAGTAGCGATATGAATTACCGCTACTCGTGAAATTATGGATTATATAATTTATTTTTTTATCACTTGGTGGGTTTCTGTATTGTTTTCCTTTGTGATTTTAACCATATATGTTCCTGTTGGCAGATGTTGTATATTGATGGAACTTTCGTTTGCTTTAAGCGTTTTCTGAATTTTTAAATTCCCGAGATTATCATAAACTTCCACCAAAACAGGCTTCACCGAATTGGAGGTTTTGATAGTAGAATTTCTATTTGCCGTTTCATTAGTTTTGGTAATAATGTTGAGGATGCCTGAGGTTGGATTTGGGGAGATTTGGAATAATTGTGAGCCTCCACCATTACAATCTTTAACATTAACAACGTAAAACAACCAAGGTGTCCAACCGCAATCGCTTTTAGCCCTAACCCTAAACCCAATTGGAAAACCCGCTTTATTTGGAAGTACAAAAACTGTATTACCGTTTATTGACCATCTGAAATCATCTTGCATTTTTTCCCATTCCCACTCTACATTACTGCCCAATGACTGATCTGAAAAAACTGTAAACTGTGCACTTGAACCAAAACAAATATTAAAACAATCTTTACCACCATCATATTCTATCTTCGAACAATGTGGGTCATAGATTAATTGCGGAGTACCTATCCAAAAATTTTTAATAATTTCTTTTGAACCAATCGTTGCTTTTATAAAAGCATTACCAGAATTATTAGCATTTGGAGTTACTGTAATACTTGTAGGGGTTTCATTATTTTTTGTAAGATTACTTGAATGACTCCAAACAGGAATCACATTATTTAGACTTTGAGAAAGAGTATAAGTCTGTTGGCTATTACAATTATAATTGCTTCCCTCTATTTTAATGTTTGAAAAAATTACATCCTCTACTGCTTTTAAAGCATTTACCCTACCGTAGCCAACTTTATCGTTCCATGTTCCATTTGGATAAAGAGAATTTGTTTTATAAGAATACAGGTCTGGTCTTATTTTATCTGCATTTCTTTCTAAATATTCTTTTACTTGTAAGTGCGTAAGGTTCGGATTGATTGAAAGTATCAATGCGACAACACCTGCGACATTTGGACAAGCTGAAGAAGTGCCATTGAAGTCGGAACTGTAATCCCCTGAAGTATATCCTTCACTACCTGAAATATCTGTAGTATAAATTTTCACACCAGGAGCAATAACATTAAGTCCTTCTCCATAATTACTACCCCACCATGACTCTCCATCACAAGAATTTAATGATTTTCTCTCATCACACATTGAGCTTGCACCTACGGCAATCACATTATTTTGTCTCGCTGGAAAAAAAACTGCTTGATTTTTATTTCCTGAAGAAAATAACACAACTGCTCCTTTCCCGTTTCTACCATTATATACAGCTGCATTTATAGCATTTACAACTGTACTACTATAGCTTCCTCCTCCCCACGAGTTACTCAAAATATCCGCACCGTTTTGCCATGCCCAATTTATACCATTAGCTATCCAAGTATCATCAGTTATCCATTTTCTATTACCGCTCAAAGATGATAATCCATTTGAGTATGCAATTCTAACTGGCAATATTTTTGAGTCATATGCGATACCCGTTATACCTATATTATTATTTGCAATGGCAGAAACAATTCCAGCACAAGCAGTACCATGAGCATCATGATTATTCAAATTAGGTGCTCCATTAGAATTATTGCCTGTTGCATCATAACCTAAAAGCATATTAGCTGATAAGTCTGGATGATTTAAGTCTACTCCTTCATCTATTATTGCTACTTTAATTCCTGACCCTGTTGCATAATTCCATGCCTCTTCCACTTTCATATCTGCTCCTACAGTACCACCATAATATCCCTCATTTTTAATCGCCCATTGAGAAGTAAAATATGGATCATTTGTCTGAGGCTCTATTAATCTAATAAAATTTGGCTCTACAAATTCAATCTCTTTTTTATTTTGTAGTTCATTTACAATTTCAAATATTTCCGATGTAGTATACACATCGGAAGATAATAAATAGAGATTTTTGTCAAACAAATTTCTGTCAATCTTAAAATTCCATTTTTTTATTAAAGTTTTAACATCAATATTTGATATTACTTTTATATTTATTTGTCCATTCAACATTTGTTTTGTGCCATCCTCATAGATTAAAACAGGTTCTATTCTATTGAATAAAGGACCGTTCATATCTTTTAACTTTTGTTTTCTCGATACAAAGCTACCAGATAAATCTTTCATTGTAATAATCATAGAATTATTTGTAATTCTGTGGTTATTATTTTGAGAACGTACTTCAACTAAAGATTTGTTAGTTTCTGAGAATGTTGCAAAATATTCATTTTCTGAAATTTTGAAGCGGATAATATTCTGTTGGTTTTTAAAACTAATCATTTCTTGGGAAAACAAAAAACAAAAACAACAACAATAAATTAAAGATAATAATTTGGTTTTCATTGCAATTGTATTTTAGTTAAAGTAATCTGATTATAAGAATAGTTAGCAGGCGAAACATTTTTTTCACATATTTCTTTGGTTTCTCCTGAGAAATTCACACGCAGGGTTTCCCCTGTTTCTTTTAGTTTTAATACCTCAGACGGAAGAATACTCTCATTACAAATGATATAATAATTGTACACTGCTCCCTCGTTTACACTAAGCCAAAATTTGTTATTATAATAGTTATCATCGGTATTATAACTTATTATTGCTTCAAAATTTCTACTCTCGGGAATTACACTTTTTGTCTCCGAATCGCACCCACAATTAGAATCTCTATCTTTGCACGAAATAAGGATTAAGAAAAATAATCCCAGTAATAATGTTTTTTTCATAATTAAAGCTTTATTATTTTGTGAATTTTAATTCTACCCTCATATCCAGCAAAACCGGCACAGCCTCTTTGCTCATTATCAACGTAACTATAAGTTACCTTTACCTTTAATTCGTTTTCCCTAAAGTTTTCAAATTCCTGATTCATCATATTCACAGGAAGATATGCCACATGTTTTACGCCATCTATTGAATCTGATTTTATGAAATCTACATCATCTAAATACTGAAATCTGATTAAAAAACCACAATCCCATCCATTCCACATTGCACCTTCACGGGTAAATAACTCCTCTTTTTCAGAGTCTCTATCTTTGCACGAAATAAGGATTAATGAAAATAATCCCAATAATAATAATTTTTTCATAATACATTTATTTTAGATTAGATATTAAGCTCTCCTATTTCAAAATTAACATTAGCTGATGTAGGTAATTTAGGCACAAGAATCCCGTATCTAAAAAAATCGAGTGCTGGTGCATCACTTCCTACTTTTAGTAAATAAGCGTATGTATTACTCCCGATTTTAGAGTAATAATGCTCCATTTGAACTGCTTGGTTTTTGTATGTTCCGTAGCCTAATAACAAGGTGTACTTAGAAAAATCTATCCCTTGTAAATCTTCTATCTGTTCAAGTGTTGCTGTATCAAAAACGGTTTCTAACTCGCTTTGCGATTGGATAATCACGGATTCCCTGTGATTTCCAATAGGCATTTTGGGAAGTTCTTTTATAATCACAGCATCGGGATAAATGGTATTATCATCACTACTCCTATCACACGAGTAACTCGCAAACAACATCAGGATAAATAGCAATCCCAATACTCTACTTACTAAATTTTGTTTCTTTGTTTTCATAATACACTTATTTTGGATTTGTTGTAAAGTTAATAAAAAAATAAACACAAAAGATGTATTTAATATTAAATTTCGTATTTTAATATTAAAAATTAAATTTTTACAATTCCAATAATTTTGATTTCTCGACTATATTGTAGAAAACCTGAGCAAAAACCATTTACAATTTCGCTGGTATAAGAGAAAGTAACTATTACTTTTGTTCCTCCTTCTTCATACTCTTTCTCCAAATTTATAGGTTTAAAATATTCACCACCGTTATCTTTCATATAGATTATGTAACCACACGCATGACCATCTACCATAGTTCCTTCATAAGTATACACGCCGTCCTTTTCGGAATCTCTATCTTTGCACGAAATAAGGATTAAAGAAAACAATCCCAGTAAAAATAAATTTTTTATAATATTTTAATTTTAGATTTGTCGTAAAGTTAATAAAAATAACAATACAAAGAATAAATAGATTATAAGACTTCAACCAAATCTTTACCAAAAAATAAACCTCAACCTTTTTTTTATTTTACTTAATTTTGCAAATCTTAAAATCAGCTATGGCAACAATAGAGCAAGTAGATATAAAAAAGGAAATTTTCGTAAAAAACGCACATCTCAACAACCTGAAAAATATAGATGTTATCATCCCTAAAAACAAACTCGTGGTTATTACGGGCGTTTCGGGTTCGGGTAAATCGTCCTTAGCGTTCGACACCATTTACGCCGAAGGGCAACGAAGATATGTGGAAAGCCTTAGCTCCTACGCCAGACAATTTTTGGGAAAATTAGAAAAACCGAAAATCGATGACATCAAAGGGCTTGCACCATCTATCGCTATACAACAGAAAGTAATCTCCAACAATCCCCGCTCCACGGTTGGCACCTCTACGGAAATCTACGATTATCTGAAACTGATGTTCGCAAGGATAGGACACACGTTTTCGCCCGTTTCGGGAAATGAAGTGAAAAAAGATAACGTTTCCGACGTTGTAGATTTCATTAAAAATCAAGAAAAAGAAAGTGTATTTTTATTGAGATGTCCGTTATCTTTCGATAAAAATAATTTCTCGGAATTGCTTAACAAACTGAAAGTTTCGGGATTTACACGCTTGGAAATCAACGGAAATATTGCAGGAATAGAAGATTTGCAAAGTTTCGGTTTTGCTCCCGAACAAGATATGGAAATCCACCTTGTTATCGACCGTTTTTCTTATCACGAGGACGAAAGTTTCCTGCAAAGATTGGCAGATTCTATACAAATGGCATTCTACGAAGGGCACGGCTATTGCTCGCTAAAAAATACAGAAACCCAAGCGGTAAGAGAGTTTTCTAATAAATTTGAATTAGACGGTATAGAATTTTTAGAACCCAACGTTCATTTTTTCAGTTTTAATAATCCTTACGGTGCTTGCCCAACTTGCGAAGGCTACGGAAAAGTAATCGGTATAGATGAAGATTTGGTAATCCCAAACAAAAATCTTTCGATTTTCGAGAATGCTGTTGCTCCTTGGAAAGGCGATACAATGAGTGAATGGAAAAGAAAATTCATTCAATTGAATAAAAATTTCCCGATACACAAACCTTATTTTGAACTCAGCAAAGAGCAAAAAGAAATTCTGTGGAAAGGCAATGGAAAAAGAAATCTCCCAAGCATTAATAATTTTTTCAGAATGCTGGAAGAAAACCTCTACAAAATACAATACCGAGTAATGCTCTCCCGATACAGAGGAAAAACAAAATGTACAACCTGCGAAGGTCTTAGATTGAGAGAAGAAACCGAATGGGTAAAGATAGACGGACACAACATTCAATCTATGATAGAACTCCCTTTGGATGAACTTTTACCATTGATGAAAGAGCTGAAACTATCCGAACACGATGCCGAAATCGCCAAAAGATTGCTCTACGAAATCACCTCTCGTTTAGAATTTTTATTGAAAGTCGGTTTGGGTTATCTTACACTCAACAGAACCTCCAACACGCTTTCGGGTGGGGAATCGCAAAGGATAAATTTAGCAACCAGTTTGGGAAGTTCGCTCGTAGGTTCTATTTATATTTTAGATGAGCCATCTATCGGTCTTCATTCCCGAGATACAGAAAACCTAATCGAAGTGCTGAAAAACCTAAGAGATTTGGGAAATACCGTAATTGTTGTGGAACACGATGAAGATGTAATGCTCGCCGCAGACCATATTATCGACATCGGTCCAGAAGCCGGATATTTGGGTGGAGAATTGGTATTTGCAGGTGATTTTGAGGAATTGAAAAAAGCCAACACACTCACTTCTGAATATTTAACAGGAAGACTGAAAATAGAAGTCCCAAAAACTCGAAGAAAAGCCAAAGAATTTATAGAAATAAAAGGAGCAAGGCAAAACAATCTGAAAAACATTTCCATAAATATTCCTTTGGAAAATTTGGTTGTTATTTCGGGAGTTTCAGGTTCGGGGAAATCAACTTTAATGAAGGAAATCCTAACCAACGACATCCAAATACAACTGGGAATGGGCGGTAAAAAAAGTGATTACGATTCGGTAACTTTTCCTAAAAAATTAATAAAAAATATCGAACTTATCGACCAAAATCCCATCGGGAAATCCTCTCGCTCCAACCCTGTTACTTACCTGAAAGCGTATGATGACATCAGAGATTTGTTTTCCAAGCAAAAACTCTCTAAAACAATGGGTTACAAAACCAAACATTTCTCCTTCAACGTAGATGGTGGCAGATGCGAGGAATGTAAGGGAGAAGGCGTAATTACCGTATCTATGCAGTTTATGGCAGATATAGAATTGGAGTGCGAACATTGCAAAGGCACTCGTTTTAAATCTGAAATTTTAGATGTGAAATTCGATGGTAAAAACATTTCCGACATCCTGCATCTTACTGTAAATGAGGCTATTGATTTTTTTGAAGACAACAAAGAACAGAAAATTGTAACCAAACTAAAACCTTTGCAAGATGTTGGTTTGGGTTATTTGCAATTGGGACAAAGTTCGTCCACACTTTCGGGTGGAGAAGCCCAACGTGTGAAATTAGCATCGTTTTTGGTAAAAGGCGTTACTACGGAAAAAACGTTATTTATTTTTGATGAGCCTTCTACGGGCTTGCATTTCCACGATATACAAAAATTACTGACCTCGCTTCAGGCATTGATAGATTTGGGACATTCCGTAATCGTTATCGAACACCAACCCGATATTATAAAATCCGCAGATTGGATTATAGACATCGGTCCAGAAGCAGGAAAATACGGCGGAGAAGTTGTTTTCGAGGGAACTCCCGAAGATTTAGCTAAAAATAAAGTATCGCACACCGCAAAATATATTGCAGAGAAATTGTAAAATATTATTGGGCATAATATCATTTATTTGGGCGTAATAGTATTACGCCCCTACTGTTTTTCACAAAAAAATCTCTATTTTTGTACGGTGAAATACAAATCCGAAATACAGAAATTTGTTACCAGCCAATATTTATATTCGGGCTTTCGTATTGCTTTGGCAATTGTAATTCCCAGTATTATTTTAGCATATTTTGGTTTATTAAAGGATTTTTTCCTGTTTCCGTTAGCAACCAGTTTTGTAGGACTTACCGATCAACCAGGTCCTTTTATCCGAAGAAGAAACTCGCTTATCCTCGCTATTGTCGTATTTTCTTTGGTCGCAGGGATTGCCAGTTTGCTCAAAAATTATCCGCCACTCATCTTTTTAGAAATTATATTTTTCGGGATTTTCTTTTCTATGATTGGCGTTTACGGGCAAAGGTTGGCTTCAGTTGGCGGATTGGCTTTGGTTGTGCTTTCCATATTTATAGATGGGCATCTTACGGGAGATAATATTGCAAAAAGTTTGATTATTTTCACACTTGGGAGCGTTTGGTTTTTAATCGTTTTTTTGGTTGCTGTAAAATTACAACCTTACAAACTCGCTGGGCAAATGATTGGCGAAAATTATCTGGAACTCGCTGATTATCTGAAACTAAAAGCAAAATTCTACAACATTAACCAAGATGTAAACGAGGTCTATTCACAAGTAATTTCCAAGCAAATTGTGATAAAAAATCTGCAGGAAGAAACACGGGAATTGGTTTTCAAAACCAGAACAATGGTAAACGAATCTACAACCAGTAGCCGTTTGCTGATGCTAATGTTCCTTAATTCCATAGATTTTTATGAGAAACTTTTGACCTCCGAACAAGATTATAAAAAAATAAGAGAAACCTTTGGAGAAACCGATATTCTGAGCAAAATACACGATTATCTGCTACTGCTTTCCGAGGAAATTATCAATATTGGTATTGCTTTGCAAAGTGGCTCTAAAACGAAATCTTTATCGAATATTGAAAAAGAACATCAGAAGATTTACGATGAATTTTCGAAGTTGAGAAATCGTACAATGACATCGGAAACGTTGGAAAACTTTATGACACTTCGGATGATTTTACTTAGAATAAATGATATTTCTGATGATATAAAAACCATTTATAAAGTCTTTTCCCAAGATACAAAAAATGCCAAAAGCCTTTCCACAGGGTTGGATTTTGATAAATTTGTACCAAAACAAGAGAAACTGAATTCCAAAGTTTTTTTTAATAATTTCTCTTTGAAATCATCGCATTTTCGCCACGCTATTAGGATTACTTTGGCATTGCTTTTAGGCTATGGGATTTCCAAATTTCACATCTTGGGCATCGGGCATTCTTACTGGATTCTGATTACCATTGTTGCCATTATGCGACCTGCGTATAGCACGACAAAACACCGAAATCTGCTCCGTTTATACGGCACAACTTCTGGTGCGATTGTGGCATATTTTATCCTGTATTTTTTCGATAGCGATACATTTTTACTTTCCATAATGTTGGGGAGTATGATTTTCTGCTTTGCTTTGCTGAAAGGCAAATATTCTTGGGCAGTGTTTTTTATGACGATTTATATTTTTATCGCTTTCAATTTCCTTAATCCCGGGAATATTAATGCCATTTTCAAAGACCGAATTTTAGATACCATGATTGCAGGTATTATTGTTTATTTGGTTTCTTATTTCGTGCTTCCTGTTTGGGAACACACTCAGAATAAAGACCTTATGTACTTTTCCACGAAAGCAAATTTAGATTATTTCCAAACTGTAATGCAGCGTTTTGGCAATCCAAACAGCGACATTCATCAATATAAAATTAAAAGAAAAGATGCGATTATCCATTTGGCAAATATGTCGGATAATTTCCAGAGAATGCTATCTGACCCAAAACATCGGCAGAAAAAATTGGAAGTCGTGCATCAATTTGTAAACACCTCGCACCTCGTTACGGCATATATTGCATCCCTGTCCCTATACAACAAAAATGGCGATAATTTTCCCGAAATAGATTTGGACAGTTGGAATAAAAAAATAACTTCTGAACTCGCTCGTACCGCAGCAATTTTGGAGAATAAAAGTTTTGATGAAAATATAAAACTGGAAAGCCGTATTAATCCCGATGACAACGTGGAAGATTTGCTAATGCAAAGAAAATCCGAAATCGAGGAAAATGAGTTTTTCGATATTAGAGACCCCAAAAGAATTACCTATCTTACTGAATTAAAGAACATTAGAGAAATCCTACTCCTGATTTACGATGTTACCAAAGAACAAAGAAAAGTAACCGAAAGTTATAGAAAATTGGTTTAAGGTTTTAATTAAAAAATCTGATTTTCCACAGGAATAATGTAATTAATTTTATGATTTTCTTCGATAATCGCAAAATAAAAATCCTCTATTTTTGTAACTCTTGCGGTATATCGGTCTTCAAATTCTTCATCGAAAACTCGGCATTTTATTTGGCTTAAATCCTTTAAATCAAAAGGTTGCACTTCGTAATGTTTTTTCAACGACCAGTATTTAGATGGATGCAATTTGTACAGCGATTCTTTAATCACCCAAATAATGGTAAGCAATTCCACCTCGTTTTCATTTTCTGTCCAAGCAATTTCGGATGGATGCAAAAACTTGTGTTTTATCCTAAGAATTTTGGGCATTACACGTTCCAAATCTATCCCCACCCTTTTCTTAGAAACCGCCAACGACGCAAATGGAAACGAATGCGTAATCGCTATAAAAGCATCTTTCGGAAAGAGATAAGGTTGCCCGATGGTTCTATAAAGAATCTTATGATTGGGCATCAGCATTTTCAGCATTTGCCGAATCATAAGATATTCTTTCAATTTTTTAGGATGATAGTTTTTTACTTTTTCCAGATTTTCGGGTTCTACCAAAGCATCGAAATCAAAGGAATCCGCATCATCATATTTCCAAAAAAGAATAGTAGCATCTTTATCCGTAAAATCTTTATAAAAAGGCATAAATTTTTGCTATAAAACGAAGGCAAAGGTACGAAAAAAGAATAATATCTATCGCCTATTTTCCGATTTCAAATATTGAATTAAATCCTTAGGATAATTGGTTTCTATAATCCGAAATCCTTTATCGATAAGCCAACCCCAACCTGACGATGGACGCTCAAAAATCGATTTTATATCATCGTGGTCTGCGGTATGATGTCGCCAAGTTGCGGCTACAAAAGCTTTGGATTTGGAACGGTTGATGGTTTCCAACAATTGGTAAGATTTATCGCTTTCCGACTTTATCCTGAACTGAAACGCCACAGGATTTAGTTTCTCTATATACTCAGCAACATAGGCTTCGAGATTGGGAATATCATCCTCTATCACAGGACAATAAATTACTTTTTCCAAATCTTCTCCAAAGATACTTTTGGCTTCGCTGTAAGGAAAATCCAGTACAAAAATCGTTTGTTCCAAAGTCCCGTTTTTCTTAATGACTTCCAATATTTTTTTGATTAAAAATCCCTTAGGATGCTCTGGCAAATCATATCCCGCTTTATCCAAATAAAGATAAATTTTGTCTTTCGCCAACTTTGTATATTCGTCTAACGTAGGAACTGCGAGATTGGTTTTGATGCCCGAACCGTCCACCAGCGTCAGTTTTTTTATTTCAGCCAAAGTAAGGTCTGCCACTTTTCCTTTCCCAGTCGTCGTTCTATCCACATCGTAATCGTGCATTATGACCAACTTTTGGTCTTTGGTAAGCCTTACATCAGTCTCCATAATATCTGCCCCGAAAAAAATGGAATGTTCCAAAGATTTTATAGAATTTTCGGGAGCGTAAAGCCAATCGCCACGATGTGCTGCTACGAAAACGCAATCGGGATTTTCGGTATTTCTAATGTCTTGCTTTTGAGCAAAAATAAAACTTGCCCCGAAAGAGATTATTAATGCTAAAATATTGGTTTTAAGTTTATTAATCATTTATTTAAATTTTTACAAAGGATTTTGAGCTAATTTTCCACCACTGGCATCAATCTGAGATTGAGGAATTGGGAACAACAAATTTTTAGCACTGATGGAAATCGGGAATACAGATGCTCCTCTACTATTATTCATCGTTTCGATAGCTTTTCCTATTCTTACCAAATCGAACCAACGGTGATTTTCAAACGCCAATTCCAAGCGTCTTTCTTTTTCTATCGCATTTCGGAATTTCTCCTGAGTATTGAGTTCGGTGTAGGAATAAAGCCTTGCATTACTTCTCTCCCTCACTTGGTTCAGATAATCCAAAGCCTGTGGTGTTCCGTACGCTAATTCGTTTTGCACTTCGGCATTCATCAATAATACATCTGCAAACCTCAACACAATAATATTGAAATCAAGCCCACCATTCGAGCCAAAAGTATCTTGCCATTTGGACATCCTCCAACCCAAATTATCCAGTTTTACAACGGAAGCATTTTTTCTATCATCCAAATTATCATCAAATAAAGCCAACAAATTATCCGACGGAAGATTATTAACATCTTGCCCTAAAATAAGTGGATTTCCACCCATATATCCTTGTCCTTCCAATGTTTTACTAAACTGAACTTCAAAAATAGATTCTTCATTATTTTTATTATCCACCGAAAATACTTTTGAAAAATCTGAAACCAATTTGTACTGATTGCTATTCACAACCTCATCTAAAAGTGTTTTAGCTTTTGCCCAATTTTTCTGAGTAAGGAAAACTTTTGCCAACAATGTTTTTGCCGCTCCATTGGTTACTCGACCAATATCATTACTTTCATATTGTACTGGAAGATGCTTTACTGCAAATTCCAAATCTTCTACAATTTGTGCATAAACCTTTTCTTCTGTGGCTCTTGTATGCTGAAAAGCCTCATTAACATCTGTAATTTCTGCGGTAATTAATGGAACGCCACCCCAAATTCTTACCATATTAAAATAAGTTAATGCTCTTAAAAACAAGGCTTCGGACATTTTCTTATTTTTAAACTCTTCGCTGATATTTTCAGAATTTTTCAATCTGGAAATCACAATGTTACTTCTCTGCACGGTATCAAAACAAGAAACCCAAGTATTGGAAATCTGTATATTATTCGACGTAAGAGTAAAATTATCGAACGAAGCATACGCACCGCCTGCCATTGTAGTATTGGTATTCCAAGTGTTATCGGAAGTTACTTCCATAAAAGAGGAATAGCCATTCCCACCGTATTGATGAGTGCTTCTTATGGAATTGTACGCTGCTGTAAGAGCTTGGTCCAACTCCGTTTCATTATTATAAAAATTAGCGGTGCTGTGTTGCGAAATAGGAACTAATTCTATCATACGATTGCACGATGAAAACATAAGAATCCCTATACAAATAACTATTTTTTTCATTGTTTTTGTTCTTTTAAAATGAGATATTAAAACCTAAGATGAATGTTTTTGCGGTAGGATAATTTCCAAAATCCTCGCCTGCGGTAATCGCACTTCCTGTATTGGAAACCTCTGGATTATAACCTGAATATTTGGTGAAAGTAAACGGATTGGTTGCCGTAGTATAAACTCTTAGGTTCTCGATTCCGGGAATAATTTTATCAAATGTATAGCCTAAGGATAAACTTCGTACTCGGATGAAAGAACCATCTTCCACATGCAAAGACGAAGGTCGTGTATGCGTGCGACTTCCCACTCCCCAAACTGGTCTTGGAGCATCAGTTTGTCCCCAATATGAGAGATTATTTCCCCAAGCCTCAGCCAAATATCGGTGCGTAGCGTTGAAGATTTGCTGACCTTGTTTCCCCATTACAACAAACCCAAAATCCAAAGCTTTGTATTTGAAGTTTCCATTGAATGCCCAAGTGAATTTCGGGTTGGCATTTCCGATAATAGTACGGTCGTTTTCATCTACTTTTCCATCTCCACTAATATCCATATAAATAAGGTCTCCCACGCTTTGGTTGACATTAATGAGATGTGGCGTGCTATCAAACTGCTGTTGAGAAGTAAACACGCCATTGGTTTTATATCCGTAAAAAGAACCCAAAGACTCTCCTACTTTTACGATAAACGAAGCATCTGCCAATCCACTGGAATATAAAATTTGATTTTGTCCCGGAGCCAATTCCAAAACTTTATTTCTGTTTACAGCAAACATTACTGTTCCATCAAAAGTAAAATCTTGTCCTAATTTTTGTGTGGTAGATAAGGAAAACTCAAAACCTTTGTTTTCTAATTTTCCGATGTTTTGCAAAGCAGAAGTCATTCCGCTGGATGCAGGAACTTCTACATTTAGCAATAAATCTTTGGTTACGGAGCGGTACAAATCGAAATTCAATTGCCATTTGTTTTTGAACAAACCCGCTTCTATACCAAGATTAGCAGTTGCCGTACTTTCCCAAGATAAATTAGGATTGGGAGCATTGAATGGAGAAAACCCCAAAGAAAGTTGGTTGCCAAACACATAATTATTGCTTACCAAAGTTGGTATTCCTCCATAAAATGGAATATTGGCATTCCCCGTCATACCGTAACTGCTGCGGATTTTAAGGGTTTTAAGAATGTTTGTACTTGGGAAGAAGGATTCTCTGTGCAAATTCCAACCTGCGGAAACAGAGGGAAACCAACCCCATTTATGATTTTGTGCAAATCTGGAAGAACCGTCTCTTCTTATAGATGCCGTAAGCATATATTTGTTGTCATAAGAATACATTACTCGGCTCAACATAGAGAGAATTACCGATTCGTTTTCCACAGTAGAACCTGTAACGCTTGCTGCAACATTTAGAGTTTTCACCAAATCATTTGGGAAATTGCGACCTTCCATTAGGGAAACATTATTGGTCTCTTTCTGCACGGAAAAACCCGCCAATACATTTATATCGTGTAAGCCTATTTTTTTATCATACGTGGCATTGGTTTCGGAAATCCAATTGAAGATGGAAGCTCTACTATCTAATCCGTAATTGAAATTTTTGGTTGGTGCGGCTTCGGAAGCAAACGCCATAGTTTTGGGTCTGTAGAAATTTCTGTGCATAGAAATACTTTCTACTCCAAAAATGGTTTTCAGTGTAAAATCTCTGTTGGGTTTGTATTCCAAAAAAGTATTTCCCGTGAGTTGTTTGGTAATGAGTGTATTATCTATCATCATTGCCAATGCAACAGGATTTTGGATGTTGGCAACACTGTTACCATTTCTTACCAAATCCATCATTTCATTAAGGCGAATACCTCCATCGGGATTGCGAGCTGCAAGATTAGGATGATACATAAGAGCGGTAATTACGATGCCTTCTTTCCACCAATTGGCTTCGGATTGTACCAAATTGTTGTTTACAAAAGTGGGACTCAGCCTTACGCCTAATTTCACTTTATCATTTATATCGGTTTCCAAATTCACTCGGGAAGTAAATCTTTTCATTCCTGAATTAATAATAATCCCATCTTGATTAAGGTAATTTCCTGACACATAATATCTTATATTTTTAGAAGCTCCCGATACGCTGACATCAAAATTATCTTGCATTGCAGTACGGTAAACTTCATCTTGCCAATCGGTATTAATAAGACCTTTTTCTCCGTTGATGTAAGGTAGCATATAATCGGGATATTTATAGTTTGCTCCCGTTCTCACGCTACTTGGGTCATCGGCATTTCCTCCTACGGCAACCCACGCCAAATCTCTTGCTCTTTTAGTAAAATTGGCAAGTTCATAAGCATCCATTACTTTTACTTTTTTATCCAAAATTTGTACGCCTTTGTACATATTAAAGTTTACTTTTGCCTTGCCTTGTTTTCCTAATTTTGTAGTAATAAGAATAACGCCATTAGAACCTCTCGAACCATAAATCGCAGCAGAAGCGGCATCTTTCAGCACATCTATACTTTCTATATCCGCACTATTAATGCTATTTAATAGATTGATGCTGTATGAGTTATCAAACTGAGATACGGAAGAACGCCCTTGCAATTGCCCATCGTAACTGCTATTGGTAAGCGGAACACCATCTACCACAATCAGTGGCTGACTTCCGAAATTAATCGATGTATTTCCTCGTATTTTAATGGCACTTGCAGCTCCTGGTGCTCCGTTGCTTTGTGCAATATCTACTCCGGGAATTCTTGCAGCTAAGGCTTGGTCGAAACTCGGAGTAACGACTTCCATTAGTTTTCCACCTGAAATTTTGGACACTGCTCCTGTAACTTTGGAACGAGATTGTTTGCCGTAACCCACGATAACCACTTCATCTATCTTGCTTTCCTTATTCAAACTATCATTAGTGTTAAATGTTAAAACATTAGGCTTTTGTTGTGAATTGTAAATTCTCTTCACAGAAAAACTGTTTGCAGAAACATTTATCTTTACTGGAAGTTGTTGTTCTATGTAAATAGAAATCTCCGACAGCGATTTGTTTACAAAGTTAAAAGGCTTTAATTGAAGATCTTTTATATCTTCAGAAGTATAAGTTACTGAAACTTTGGTTTGCTTGCTAATCTGTTCCAAGAGCTTTTGCAATGGTACTTCTTTCTGTACCGAATAGGTTATTTTTTGCTCAATGGTTTGTGCTTTCGCATCCATATTTCCTATGTATAGACATAAGATGGCTGCGATTAAGTTTTTTTTCATAATTTTGAACTCATTTTAATTTGTTTAGTTATAAATATTTCCTTGTTTATGCTTGCAAATTATTGGGGAGTGCTTTGTGGGGACTTAGCACTCCTTTTTTATTTATTTTGATATGTGGTAAGTGGTATCATTTATTTTTTTATATTTTAATCCGAAAGGGAATACCAATGCTTTCAAATTATCCTCAATATTATTTTCGTAAATTTTACCTGATATTTTTAAATTTTTTATATTTTTATCGGTGCTTATTTTTACGTTATACATCTGCTCCAAATCCGTAATAACCAATTCCAAAGGTTTATCTTTTGCTACGATTTCTTTTAAATTTTCCTCTGACATTGCAACTATTTCTGCATTTTTATCTTTTGTATGATAAGTCCATTTTTGGTTGGGCAGCAAATAATCTTTTTTCCCGTTTCCGAATTGTACTGCGACTTTTCCTTCGTACAACTCTACCGTGTAATAATCTTTTTCGTAATCTATAAGAAATTTTGTTCCCAAAACCTCTACTTTGGTTTCATCTAACTTTACCAAAAATGGCGTTGATGATTTTTTTATTTCAAATTCTGCTTTTCCTGTAATGGTAACATTTCTACTTTCCTCATTCATCATATTTTTACTGTATTGCAACGCCGTTTTCGGATATAAAACCACTCGACTACCATCTGGCAGATAGATTTGGTGTTTGTCTTGTCCTGCCGTTATAGTTTCTATATGATTTTCTGTTTTGGATAAATTTGTATCATTAACCGTAAATTCCTGAAACCACCAAAAACTTAATCCCAAAAACAACAAAAGCGTTGCTGCTATGGCAGAAAACCGATATTTATTTTTTCTACCAATCGTTTGCCGATGTATGTTCGCCCACAGTATTTTGCTTTGTTTTTCACTAATCTGTTCCGTACTTTCGTGTTTTGTTTTTTCCCAATTTTCTATATGTTTGTTTTTCATTTATCTTATATTTGTTATTACGATGGTTTTCAATAAATCCCCCTCCTTAATCATTATTATTAATAATCTGTTAAAACGAAACTATTTTTGTTAATATTCAATTATTAATTAATTCAGAAATGATTAAAGTAGCAACAGAAATCAAAGACAAATTGGCTCTTATAAATTTCAATGCTTTGGAGATGTGCCTTTCCACAGCCTTTTCTGTAAGGTGCATTTCTGTGGCAATCTCTGTATAAGTTAGTCCTTGCATTTTACTTTTTTCAAAAATCGTCCTTCTTTTCTCTGGTAAGGCTTTTATAATTTCTATAACTTGATTGATTTTGGACTGAGTTTCTCCCAATGCAGATTCTGGCTCATCGGCAAGTATTCTATCCAAAGCCTCATCATCAGAACAAATGCTGAGTTTTTCGGAACGATACCAATTGGCGATTTCTTGTTTAGAAGTTTTGAATAAAATGCTCTCCGCAGAATGCTCTTTGCTGAGGTTGTGTCTGTAATTCCACAAATGCACAAACACATTTTGCGTAATATCGCAAATATCATCGGTAGATTTTACATATTTAGAAATAAAAAGATATACACGCTTATGGTATTTCTCATAAATTTCATTAAAAATCAAATTATTGTTTTTATCTAAAAAATTTCTCACACTTAGAATCCTTTTTTGGCAAATATAGAAGTATTATAGAGATGCCCAAATGTTTCATTAATATTTATTTTTAATAACAAAAGGCTGTTCAGATTTTATAATGAAAACCCAAACAGCCTTTAAAATTTAATTATGATTTTAATGCAAAAACCCTACATCGCTTGCATTTTAAAACTCATACTTTCGATTACTTTCAGTATCGCTTCCACAGTGTCCATACTTGTAAGGCATGGGACACCGTTTTCTACCGACATTCTTCGGATTTGGAAACCATCTCTTTCCGCCTGCTTGCCTTTGGTTGTTGTGTTTACAACGTATTGCACTTTTCCTTTTTGGATTA
>JAUNTR010000025.1:0-8175 GCA_030538575.1 Cruoricaptor ignavus
CGATAAATCATATTGTAAACCGACCTTGTATCGCCTTTTTTCCAAATCGCAACGTGCAAAATATCTTTCCCGATAAAGGTTTTGGCTTCTACTTTTACGACCTTCATCGTACCATCTTTTCGGAATACGATAATGTCGTCTATATCCGAACAATCGAAAAGGAACTCGTCTTTTTTCAATGAAGTTCCGATGAAACCCTCTTCCCTATTCACATAAAATTTCTCGTTGGCAACTGCCACTTTGGTAGCATCTATCGTATCGAAAACCCGAATTTCCGTTTTTCGTTCTTTATCTTTACCGTATTTTTTTTGGATATTAAGGAAATAATCTATGGCGAAAGGAATGAGGTTTTCCAGATTATATTTGCATTTAGCAATTTTGTCCTCCAATGCGGCAATATTTTCCTTAAATTTATCTAAATCGAAACGGGAAATTCTTTTAATCCTGATTTCCGTAAGTCTTACAA
This sequence comes from Cruoricaptor ignavus, assembly GCA_030538575.1. Classification (GTDB taxonomy): domain Bacteria; phylum Bacteroidota; class Bacteroidia; order Flavobacteriales; family Weeksellaceae; genus JAUNTR01. Next base: position 467 of record JAUNTR010000025.1, read on the forward strand.
TATCCTCCTCTGTTACAGCTCTCAACAGATGTGTGGTATGCGGTTTCAGTCCTTCATCTATGGTTTTTAAGACCTCTTCCCAAGATTTTACTTCTTCTATATCGTGGTAAATTCTGTTCTCGATAAAAATTCTTTCCAAAGAAGAAAAATGCCAACTTTCTTGCAACTCGTGGAGTTCTATTTCCAATTCTTTTTTCAGGAGAGAAACGGTGTGTTCCGTATTCATTTTAAGAATTTGAGATACGGAAAGAAACATCGGTTTATCACCAACAATTACACAAGCGTTGGGCGAGATAGATACCTGACAATCGGTAAATGCGTAAAGTGCATCTATGGTTTTGTCGGGCGAAACATCGTTGTGCAAATGGATAAGAATCTCTACTTTGTCAGAGGTATTATCTTCTATTTTCTTAATCTTAATTTTCCCTTTTTCATTGGCTTTAATAATGGAATCTATTAAATCTCCTGTGGTTTTAGAAAAAGGTAATTCTGTGATAATCAGCGTATTTTTATCTCTTTGGCTAATTCTTGCTCTGGCTCTTACTTTTCCGCCACGTTCGCCATCGTTGTACTCGGAAACGTCCAGCATTCCTGCGGTAAGAAAATCAGGAAATATTTGGAAACTCTTTCCTTTTAAAATAGAAATAGATGCGGCAATAAGTTCATTAAAATTATGTGGCAAAATTTTCGTGGAAAGCCCGACACCAATTCCTTCCACGCCTTGTGCCAAGAGCAAAGGGAATTTCACAGGCAAATCCACAGGTTCATTATTTCTGCCATCGTAGGATTTGGACCATTCCGTAGTTTTGGGATTAAAGACAACATCTAACGCAAAAGGTGTAAGCCTTGCCTCGATATAACGAGCCGCCGCTGCGGAATCTCCCGTGTAGATATTTCCCCAGTTACCTTGCGTATCGATTAGCAATTCTTTTTGCCCGATTTGCACCATAGCATCGGTAATGGAAGCATCACCATGCGGGTGATATTTCATCGTATTTCCTACAATGTTGGCAACCTTGTTGTATCTGCCGTCTTCCAACTCTCGCATAGAGTGCATAATCCGCCTTTGCACAGGTTTGAAACCATCGTAAACCGAGGGAATTGCTCTGTCCAAAATTACATAAGAGGCATAATCTAAAAACCAATCTTTGTATAAACCGGAAACTTTTTTCAGGCTTCCGCCTTCGTTTAGTTGTTCTTCTATCATTATATTCAGGCTGTTTCCTGTGTGTTTTCTCTGTTATTTTTCACTACTTTGTTTAGAGAGTGTCGCAAATCTGCAACTTCTTTTTTGGTAAGGTAAGAAATATCGTATTTCAATACAATATGATGACTTTTCTTACTATCTATCGTAATATACAATCTTTTGAAAAAGAGACCATTTACAATATCAAATTTTTCTAATTTATATTTCGGAAACTCGTCTGAAACGGTTTTTCCTAAAAATGATACAATGTTTCTATTTTTAAAATTAAGAGCTTCGCCATCGCTATCATATTCAAAAATCTGTCTTCCTCTGATGTAAAAAATCGCTAAAAGCAAAATGGGGACAACCAACAACAAATAGCTTTCGACACCCAAAACATCTATTTTATAACGTTCTAAAAAGAAAAGTAGAACGCCCAAAACCATCAATATAACAAGAACTGTATTGAAAAAATTGTACAATCCAATTTTATTTCTATTGCTTAATCTCATCTTTTTTAATTAATGTTTTTCGCTAATCAATTCTTCTTTTGCATCAATATTTCCTTCTTCCACTACCAAATTTTCGAGGATAAAGGTTTGTCTGTCAGGCGTATTTTTCCCCATATAGAACTCCAAAAGTTGGTCTATGGTTTGGTCTTTGCCGATTACCACAGGTTCTAATCGAATATCTTTCCCAATGAAATGTTTGAACTCGTCGGGCGAAATTTCCCCAAGTCCTTTAAATCGAGTAATCTCGGGATTTCTTCCCAATTCATTCAATGCTTTCAAACGCTCTTCATCGCTGTAGCAATAGCGGGTTTCCTTTTTATTTCTTACTCGGAACAACGGCGTTTGCAGAATATAAAGATGCCCGTTTTTAATTAAATCTGGGAAAAATTGCAAGAAAAACGTAATCATCAACAATCGAATGTGCATTCCGTCCACATCGGCATCGGTTGCGATAATCACTTGATTGTAACGCAAATCTTCCAAAGAATCTTCGATATTCAAAGCGGCTTGCAAAAGATTAAATTCTTCGTTTTCGTAAACCACTCTTTTGGTTAAACCATAGGAATTCAGCGGTTTACCACGAAGAGAAAACACGGCTTGCGTTTCCACATCTCTGGATTTCGTGATAGAACCCGATGCAGAATCTCCCTCCGTAATAAAAATTTGAGATTCCGATTTCCGTGTTGCTTTTTGGTCATTATAATGTTGCCTGCAATCTCTCAGTTTCTTATTGTGAAGCGACACTTTTTTCGCCCTTTCTCTCGCCAATTTTTGTATGCCCGAAAGTTCTTTTCTTTCCCTCTCCGAAACCAAAATTTTCTTTTGTACCGCTTCGGCTGTTTCAGGATTTTTATGAAGGAAATTATCCAAATCTTTCTTCAAAAAATTGGTCATAAATGTACGAATGGTTTCCTTGCCTGGCTCCATCTCATTAGATCCTAATTTGGTTTTGGTTTGAGACTCAAAAACAGGCTCTATTACCTTTATAGAAACCGCTGCAATAATGGATTTGCGAATATCTGCCGCTTCATAAGTTTTGTTGAGAAACTCCCGAATGGTTTTTACATAAGCCTCCTTGAAAGCATTGAGATGCGTACCACCTTGCGTTGTATTTTGCCCATTAACAAAGGAGAAATAAGTTTCGGATTGAGATTTGTCGGAGTGAGTAATGGCAATCTCTATATCTTCATCTTTTAGGTGAATAATGGGATATAGAATTTCGCCTTCTATCTCTTCTTGCAACAAATCTTTCAATCCGTTTTCGGAGAAATAAGTTTCGCCGTTGAAAATAATTTTCAATCCTGGATTTAGATAAACATAATTGCGGAGCATTCTCTCGATATACTCTTTTCTGAATTTAAAATTCGGGAAAATTTGATGATCGGGAACAAACGAAATTTCTGTACCGTTTCTATCCGAAGTATCGGTTTCATCGTAGTTTTCATTAATGACACCTTTGGAAAACTCAGCCATTTTCATTTTCCCTTCCCTCACAGATTTCACCCGAAAATATTCGGAAAGTGCATTCACGGCTTTTGTACCAACACCATTTAATCCAACTGATTTTTTGAAGGCTTTGGAATCGTATTTTCCTCCTGTATTCATTTTAGAAACCGCATCTACCACTTTCCCCAACGGGATTCCTCGACCATAATCTCGTATGGTTGCTTTGCCTTCATCTATTTTTATTTCGATACGTTTTCCCGACTTCATCACAAACTCGTCGATAGAGTTATCTATAATCTCTTTTAGAAGAATATAAATCCCATCGTCTGCGGAAGAACCATCGCCAAGTTTCCCGATATACATCCCTGGACGCTGGCGGATATGCTCCTGCCAATCGAGGGTACGGATATTATCTTCTGTATATTGAACCGTGTTGTTTTCGCTCATAAATTATTATTCCTTTTTTCATCAAAAGAGAGACTTTTTCCCAAATCGCTCTGCAACCCACAAAAATAACAATTTGAAAACGAAATATAAAATTTTGTGGAAAAAAAATTACAGGTTAGACATTAGACTCTCTGTTCTTGGCTCTTGACTCTTAGTTCTTGATTATAGACTCTTTTCAATTTCTGTTAAAAAATCATAATATTATTTATTGAAACAATAATTTACATTATTTTTGTGGAAAATAATATCTGCTAATGGAACATTTTGAAAGTTGGAAAGATTTGGTAAATCCTGAGTTTTATATAAAATTGGGTGGTTATTGGTTAGTTTTGTTCATTATTTTTGCAGAAACAGGTCTATTTGTTGGGTTTTTCTTACCGGGAGACAGTTTGCTTTTTATATCGGGAATTTATTCCGTAGAGATGATTACCGCAGCTTATGGTTCTACGGGAAGCGATTTTATGGACACTACTCTATTGGCTCTTTCCATTTCTGCAGCAGCTGTTATAGGCAACGAAGTCGGATATTGGTTTGGCTACAAAGCAGGACCAGCATTATATAATCGTGAAGATTCTTTTTTCTTTAAGAAAAAATATTTGTTCCAGGCCCACGATTTTTTCGAGAAACACGGCAGCCTTGCGATTATCCTGGCTCGTTTTCTGCCTATTGTTCGTACTTTTGTACCAATCGTTGCAGGAATTGTAAAAATGGATAAAAAGCGTTTCCTTTTCGATAATATTATCGGTGGATTGCTTTGGTCTTTTACCTTAGTATTTGCAGGACATTATTTGGATAAATTATTTTTGGTAGAATTTGGCATCGATCTCAAAGCTCATTTGGAATCTATTATTATCGTATTGGTTTTGGTTACAACTTTGCCCGTTATCCTAAAAATATTTTTCGGAAAAACAAAAGAACGCAATCATGAGGATTTGTAATTGAGAGGAAAGATGAAAGAAAAAAGAGAAAAGAGGAAAGATTGATAAAATTAATACAAAATTTTCACTCGATTATTCTTCAATAAAAAACATCTAAAATCGTAATATCAAAATGCAATTTACCATAAACAATATCAACGAATGGAATAATGTAGTGGACGAAATCTTACCCGAACTGAAACACAATATTCTTTTATTAAAAGGAAATCTCGGTGCAGGAAAAACCACGTTCACTCAATTTTTATTGAAAAAATTGGGGAGCGAAGATGAAGTTTCCTCGCCAACTTACGCCATTGTAAACGAATATGATTCGCCAAAAGGAACGATTTTCCATTTCGACCTTTATCGGATGAAAAACATTGGCGAAGTGTACGATATAGGAATGGACGAATATTTGGACAACGCTTTTCTGTGCATTATAGAATGGCCCGAAATCTACGAAGACGAACTACAAGATTTGCCTCACCACGAGATCCTCATCGAAAATCACGGCGATTACAGAGAAATAAATTTTCGATAAAAAATCATCTTCATTTTTGCGAACTTCCTTATATTTGCTGATTGAAGCAAAATTTCATTCATTCCATTAATTGTACAATATGGGCAGTAGCACGATTTTCACGCCATTTAAAGAAGAAGACCTACTTCCAAAGGAAGAAAAATTAGAGGTTGTAAAAAAAGGAAAAAAATTCGGTATCGGCATACCAAAAGAAACTTGCCTAAACGAACGCCGAATTTGTATAACCCCCGATGCTGTGCAGGTTTTGGTAAATCACGGACACGAAATCGTAATAGAAACAGGTGCAGGAAAAGGCTCATTTTTTACCGACCAGCAGTTTGCAGATGCTGGAGCAAAAATCACCAATAATCCTGCGGAAGCTTTCGGGCAAGATTTAGTTTTAAAAATAAATCCTCCGAAAGAAGAAGAAATGGTATATCTGAAACCACATTCTTACTTAGTTTCGGCACTTCAAATTAATCTTAGAGACGCATCTTACTTCAAAAAACTGGCAGAAAAAAAGGTAAACGCTATTGCATTTGAATTTATTTTAGATGATTACAAACAATTGGCTTTGGTTCGCCTTATCGGGGAAATCGCAGGAACATCTTCTATCCTTTTGGCATCGGAACTTTTGGCACTTTCCAATGGATTGATGCTTGGCGGAATTACGGGAGTTCGCCCTACGGAAGTCATTATTATCGGGGCAGGTATCGTTGGTGAATTTGCTACGAAAGCTGCCATAGGATTGGGTGCGAGTGTAAAAGTTTTCGACAATTCATTATCCAAACTTCGCCGTTTACATACGATGGTGGACAGCCGTGTGCCAACCTCCGTTATCGACCCAAAAGAACTTACCAAAAGCCTAAGAAGAGCCGATGTGGTTATCGGTGCGTTGCCTCGTTTCGAGCAAACACCGATTATTACAGAAGATATGGTTTTGAAAATGAAAAAAGGAAGCGTAATAATAGATGTAACGATAGATTACGGAAAAGTGGCTGAAACTTCGGAACTTACAACTTTGGACAATCCTTACATTATAAAACACGATGTTGTGCATTGTGGATTACCGAACCTCACTTCTCGAATTCCACGCACAACAACTAAAGCCATATCCAATTTCTTTCTCTCCTATCTTTTGAATTATGATGAGGAAGGCGGTTTTGAAAACACTCTGCTACGCAACAATCAAATGAAACAAAGTTTGTATATGTACAAAGGACGACATACTCAAAAGCATATTTGCGACCGCTTTGGCTTACCTTATCACGATATTAATTTATTGATTTTCTGATGAGAAAAATTAAGAGATTATGAAATAATGAGATTAATAAAATACTGAATGAATTAACGAAAAAATAATTTATTGATTTTTTGATGAAGAAAATTTAATGATTGAATGATTGAAAAATTATAAAATAGTCGAACTACGATTAAAAAAAACTTTTTACGTTGTACTTTTTACATTAATATAAAATGAGAAAACTAAAATTCTACCTTATCGGTTTTATTCCAGGCTTAATGCTTGTCTTTTTTATCTTGAACCAAAAAGGTGCGAGTTGCAGTGGCTATCTGCCAAACAGCAGAGTAATTGCTGAGACTTTAACTAAAAAAATGGTGTATTCCGATGGCTTTAAAACAGAAATGGAAAGTCTGCAAATAGATGAAACTTTTGTAAAAGATAGCATTCTAACCAAAGGAGAAATTAATTTTGAAAAAAGTAATGCCCAAAAAGAGCCTTGCCCAGATTACCTACTTTTTTACCCGAAAAAAAATCCACGCTTCGAGATTTCATTTGAGAAATGCGAAGAACAAGTAACCTTTAACACATTGAAAAAAATAAAATAAATGAAAATTGCAGTAATTGGTGTCGGGCTCATCGGAGGCTCTATGATGTTGAAACTGAAACAAAAAAATATCGCAACCTACGTTTACGGAATAGATAAAAACGAAAAACATTTGCAAGAAGCCCAAGAACTCGGCATCATCAACGAGGCTGTGAGTTTGGATTTTGGGATTGCCAATGCCGACCTTATCATTATTTCCATTCCCGTAGATTCCGCAAGGAAATTGCTTCCAGAGATTTTAGATAAAATTAAAGACAACCAAACCGTGATGGATGTTGGCTCTACAAAAGCAGGAATTGCCGATGCTGTGAAAAACCACAAAAACAGAAATCGCTACGTTGGTTTCCACCCAATGTGGGGAACGGAAAACAGCGGTCCAAGAAATGCAAAATCCGATAGTTTTGCCGAGCGAGCTGCCGTAATTTGCGACCGAGAATTGTCCGCCGAAGACGCACTAAAAACCGTAGAAACCGTTGCTGAAAATTTGGATATGCACAGTATTTATATGTCGTCCGAAGACCACGATGTACATACGGCTTACATCTCGCACATTTCACATATTACGTCTTACGCACTTGCCAATACGGTTTTGGAGAAAGAGCGAGAGGAGGATACAATTTTCCAATTGGCGAGTTCGGGTTTTTCCAGTACGGTGCGTTTGGCGAAATCTCACCCCGAAATGTGGGTTCCTATTTTCAAACAAAATAAGGAAAATGTTCTTGATGTTTTGAATGAGCATATTTCTCAATTAAGAAAATTCAAATCGGCATTGGAAAAGGAAAACTGGGAACTCCTAAACGAACTGATAACCAACGCTAATAAAATAAGACCTAT
>JAUNTR010000025.1:8275-17795 GCA_030538575.1 Cruoricaptor ignavus
AAAATCATATCTCGTAATCTCTCGAAATTCCATTTTTCGTTTACGGCAATCGTCGCAATATTTATGATTTCGTGGGATTCGGGACAGATAAGCGTGATGCCCAAAATCTCGTTATTAGCATTATTTACAACTGCTTTCAGAAAGCCTTCGGTTTGTTGTAGAATATTGGCTTTTGGTACTTTTGCCGTTGGAAGTTTGTAAACTTTAAAATCAATATTATTTTTTTCGGCATCTTTTTCCTTCATTCCAACGTGCGAAAATGGTGGAGAAATAAATACGGAAAAAGCCGTCTGAGAGCGTTGTTCAAGAGAATTATATCCTTCATTTCCCGAGAGCTGACCTTTCACAATTCTAAAATCGTCCAACGAAATGTAAGTAAACTGCGGACCGCCATTTACATCTCCCAAAGCCCAAATGTTCGGAATATTGGTTTGCAACTTATCATTCACTTTTACAAAACCTCTTTCGTTGGTTTCTACGCCTGCATTTTGCAGATTTAGTTTTTCCACATTTGGTTTTCTTCCCGTTGCAATAAGGACAGCATTGGCGTTCATTTTTACATTTTCGCCTTCAATATTTATTGTTGCAACAACATTTTCGCCTTCATTTTCAAATTTTTGAACCGAAGCATTTTGTATGATTTTAATATTATTTTCAGTCAAAATATGATGAATTTCGGCACTTACATCGCTGTCTTCTCTTGCCAAGAAATCGGCATTATTATCCAAAACCGTAACTTCTGAACCGAATTTTGCGTACATAGAAGCAAACTCTAAACCGATAAAACCTGCACCAACAATCAGTAATTTTTCAGGAAGAATTTCAGTATTTATCAAACCTGTACTATCAAAAATATTTTTGGAATTAATGCCCTCAATATTCGGAATAAAAGGAATGGTCCCTGTATTGATAAAGATTTTATCTCCCAAGATTTCCTTTTTACTGCCATCAGCAAAAGTTAATTCTATCTCTTTTTCCGAAACGAAAGAAGCCGTTGCATCAATAACTTCCACCGTTTCCAACTGAGAAAGTGCATTGTAGTTGGATGCTCGCAGTTTTTCTATAAGATTATTTTTTATCGCAATCGCTTCATTATACGGTATATTTTTCTCTGCATTGGTAATCAAAGATTTGGTAGGAATACAACCAATATTAATGCAAGTTCCCCCGTACATTTCTTTGGATTTTTCTACAAGAGCCACCGTTTCGCCCTGCTGTGCAAGATAAGCTGCCAAGGTTTTTCCTGCTTTGCCAAAACCAATAATAATGTTCTCAAATTCCGTTTTCATTTGTTATCTATTTTAAATTTTTAATAATGCAAAGTTAAGTGTTTTTATTTTTGAAAAAAGGCTTGCTAATTCCTTAAATCCAAAAACCAAAGACTTGCCTTAATAAAACTTGTACAAACAATAAGTTTTATGTATTTTCGTTGATTAATTTGTGGAAAAATAATATCCACGTTTTTTACTTTAATTATAAAAAATCTTCTGAAAAAATAGAATTTCTATGGATTCAAAAAAAATCATTATATCTGCCGGAGTTTTGTTTTACGGCATTTCCGAAGCACAGCAATCGGCTTACTTCAATACAAAAAACAATTATCGGTACGAGTTGGCAGAAAATCTGTACCAAACCAAAATATACAATGCTGCACAATACGAGTTTGCACAGCAATATTTTTATAACCAAAATTTATCTGAATCCAAAAAGGAAACTGCAAGGTTTTTCGATAATGTGATTGGCGTTATTTTACAAAAACAATATGCCGAAAACGGGCTTGAAGCATTTATGAAAGAATATCCTAATTCTGCCCTATTTGCAAAAGCCAATATGCCTTTGGCGGATTATTATTTGGCAAAAAAAGATTTTGATAAAGCCTTGGAAACTTTACAGAAAATCAACCAATATCAGCTTTCCCGAGAGGAAAATACGGAATATATTATGAAATTGGGTTACGCCAAATTTATGACCGGAGATTCCAAAGGTGCAATAGAAGCTTTGGAAGAAGCCTACCAATCTGCCGATGCCGATAACCGAAGCGATATGGCGTATATGCTGGGACATTTGTATTATGCTGATGGACAGAATGATAGAGCATTTAGTTTTTTTGATTCCATAAAAAATGATGAAAAATATGCCAAACTCGTTCGACCTTATTATGTACAAATGTACTATAATGACAAAAATTACGACCAAGCTATCGAAGAAGGGAACGCATTGCTAAACGAAGGAATTTCGGAATCGTATAAAGCTGAGGTTCACAAGATTATCGGGGAAAGTTATTTTATGAAAAATGATTATTCTTCGGCTTATCCTCATCTGAAAATTTATTTGGAACAACAGCAAAATCCAAGCGAAAGCGACCTTTACCAAATGGGATTTGTAACCGCCCAACTTCATAAATATGACGAAGCGGTTTCTTATTATAATCAATTGATTAACAGCAACTCTGCCTTAGCACAAAACGCTTATTATCAGTTAGGAAACGCCTATTTGCAAACGGATAAAAAACAAGAAGCGTTGTCGGCTTTTCGCTCGGCTTACCAAATGTCTTACGATGCCAAAGTGCAACAATTGGCACACGAACAATACGCTAAACTAAGTTACGATATTGGGAATCCTTTCGAGGCTGCACCTACAGTTATCCAAAGTTATATCAACAATTATCCGAAAAGCGAAAAAACTACGGAAATGAAATCGCTTCTTGTGAAATCTTACCTTTATTCGGGGAATTACAAGGAAACTTTAGCTGCAATAGACCGACTGCCCGACTCTTCTCCCGAAACCGACAAAATAGACCAAGAAGTTTCTTATCTACTTGGAACAGAAGAATTTAACAAAGGTAATTACGATGGTGCGGAACAATATTTCCTAAGAAGTTTGGAATTTCACATCAATAAAGATTTCAACAATCGTGCGTTGTATTGGTTGGCACAAACTTATTATCAAAAGGCAAATTATCCATCTGCTATCGTTCGCTACGAAAGATTATTGAATGTAGATTTCCCCGAAAAATCACAATTGGATTATGATTTGGGTTACGCTTACTTCAAATCGGGAAAGTTTGAACAAGCCCAAAATTACTTCAAAAAATATCTTCAAAACCCAAATCCTGAATTTAAAACCGATGCAGAACTTCGTTTGGCTGATACTTATTATGCTAACAATCAACTAAATGAAGCGATAGAACTCTACAACAAAACGGATAATAACAGCGATTATACTTTGTTCCAAAAAGCAATGGCATTGGGTTTCAAAGGAGATTCTGTGGCGAAAATAGAAACTTTGAAAAGTTTGATTACGAAGTTCCCAAATTCGGATTACGCCGATGATGCCAACTACGAAATCGGTGTTGCCTACGCTTCCAACGAGGATTATAAAACTTCTAATACTTATTTTGAAAAAGTAATAAAAAATAGTTCTGATAAAAATTTGGTTGCTGATGCACAAATTTATAGAGCTCAAAATTACATTGACCAAAATGAAAACAGCAAAGCCTTAGCCGAACTGAAATCACTTGGAAATCAGTATAAAAACACAGCTTACGCTTCCAAAATTGTACAAGCTGCCCGACCGATTTTCGCACAAAATGGGGACACCGCAGGATACGAAAATTTTGCTAAAAATATTGGCGTAAGAATAGACCGCTCGGAAATAGATGAGATAAACCTGTCTTCTGCCAAACAATTTTACAGCAAAAAAGAATACCAAAAAGCCATTCCGCTTTACGAAAAATATTTGATTCAAAATCCGACAGGCGAAGGTCTTTACCAAGCTCAGTACGAATTGGGAGAAAGCTATTTCCAAACCAAAAATCCTACAAAATCGCTTTTGGTTTTACAAGAAGTAGCATCGGTACAAAATGATTATCAGCAAGATGCACAAACCCGATTGGCACAAATCTATCTGCAACAAGGCAACACAACCGAAGCCAAAAAATATTTGGAACCGTTGGCAAATTCTGCCAATGCTACGGTAAAAAATTTCGCCAATATAGAATTAATGAAAATTTTTGCGGAAGAAAAAAACTTTACCAATGCAGAAAAATATGCGAATTTGGTAATTGCCAATTCTAAAAATCCAACTTCGGTTTTAGAAAGTGCCAAAGTCATCAAAGCTCGAAGCCTGATGAATAACGGTAAAGATAAAGACGCACAAAACGCCTACACGGCTTTGGAAAAATCTACAAATACCGAAGTGGCTGCAGAAGCGTTGTACGCGAAAGCCTTTTATCAAAACAAGGCAAAAGCCTACAAATCTTCCAACGAAACTATTTTCCGATTGGCGAATAATTACGCTTCCGAAGAATATTGGGGAGCAAAAGCCTTAGTCATTATGGCAAAAAATTATTTGGGACTGAAAGATAATTACCAAGCCAGTTACACGGCAGACCAAATTATCGCTAATTATCAGGATTTCCCAGAAATTGTTGCGGAAGCCAAAGTTGTGAAAACACAAATCAAATAAATATTAATTTGAATTTTTAAGCCCCGAAATCATTATGAACAAAAACATCCAAATATTATCTTTTTTATTGTTAGGAATTTCGCAGTTAGCATTTTCTCAAATCCAAGAGGAACGCCTAATCCTTGATAGAAAAAGAGTGCCGGAAGTAAAAAAAATAGAAAAGAAAAAAACATCGGTAGAAACCATAAAAAATTATCCGCCCGAAGAAAAATCGCAAACTCCTGTTAATTACAACATTACGAATGTTCCTGCGGTTTCGGATTTCAAAACTTCCACGATACAAGGCGAAGATATTTCACCGAAATTCGATAGCGAACATCAGAGAAATTATTTCCGTGCAGGTTACGGAAATTACGGTAGATTTTTGGCAGATGGTAACATTTCTGCTTCTTTGGAAAACAACTGGGAAGTTGGGGCAGATGTCCATTTTTTGTCCACCAACGGATTGAAAAAAGATTACACTTGGAGTTCCAAATCTGCCAATGCCAACATTAGTGCTTTTGCCAATGCTTATGGCGAAAAAGGCAAGTTGAATTTAACCGCAGAATACGGCTTGAACGATTATAATTACTACGGAATCTATGCCTTGCAACCCGATGCCAATATCGACCTGAAACAAAAAACCAACCAAATAAAAATTAATAGTTTTTACGATTTTTATTCTAATGAAATACTGAATAATGCGACTGTAAAATCCTCGTTTATCAGTGACCATTTCGATGGAAAAGAAAGCAAATTTGGGGCAGACCTGAACCTTTCCAAACACGCTTTGGAATTGCCAAGCGATATTGTAATGAATGCCGATTTGGGAATTAATATGGATTTCCAAAATGCAGATTTCTCTCTTCTGAATAAGCATTCCTCCAACTTCTTCAACCTTGGAGCTTCGCCAAAACTTACTTTCTATAAAGGAAATTCTTACCTAATGATTGGTTCGGTTTTTTCTTTTCTTAATTCTAAAAGCAACAGCCTTTTGCAAACCGAAGAACTTAAAAATAATAAAGCCTATTGGTTTCCAAAAGCTGAAATTTTGCTTGCCGCTTCGGATGAGTTTAAGTTTTATGCAGGAATTGATGGCGGTTTGAAAATTAATTCCTATGCCGAAATGTTGCAAGAAAATCCGTTTTTGGTTTCCGACCAAGATTTGAAAGCCACAGAAACCAAGTATCATTTCTATTTCGGATTAAAGGGCGATATTTCGCAAGATTTGAAATATGATGTAAGTGCAGGTTTTGGCAAATTACGAAATATGATGTTCTACAAAGCCAACTCTATCTTCGATAATATTTATAGCCTCAACCGTTCTGCTTACAACTTTGCAAACACATTTTCAGCGGTTTACGACAACGGAACGGTTAGTACAATTAGCGGAAGTTTGCAATATTTTCCATTGCAAAATTTGGAATTGGATGCGGAACTTCATTTCCAAAAATATAACTTGGACAACTACGAAAATATTTACAGCATTCCTTTGTTCAATCTTGGAATTGGTGGAAAATACACAATGCTTAACAAAAAACTAAACTTGGGAGCAAAAGCATTTCTGAGAACGGATAGAACTACAAACTCCTACTCTATCAGCGAATTAACGGATAATTTAGGAAATATAACTTATCTATCCACAGAAAATACGGATGATAAAGTTGGCGGTTATGCAGACCTAAATATTTCAGCGGAATACAAATTTCACAAAAATTTTAGTATTTTTGCACTCGGAAATAATTTACTCGGAGCTAAATACCAAACCTACAAAGGCTATAAAGTCTTGGGAACTCAATTTTTAGCAGGCGTAAAAATCAGTTTTTAAAAACGATTTTCCTTTTTCCGATTAAGGCTCAATAGTTTAATGGATAGAATTAAAGATTCCGGTTCTTTAGGTTGAGGTTCGATTCCTCATTGGGCTACAAACCATCTTATAGATAAGGTGGTTTTATTTTTATTTAGTATCCTCTTATTTTTCATTTAAAAAATAAATTGGAAATTATTTTTGCATTAACCTCATCTTTGGTAAAGAAATTGATACGTGATTTAGGATAGAGAATCATCTAATCTATCAACACAAAAAAACACAATGAGAACACTGCTACTAATTTCATTTTTAATTTCTACGCTTGCTTCATCTCAAATAAAATGGATGAGTATAGAAGATGCCATAAAAGCTCAAAAAACACAACCGAAAAAAATCCTTATCGATTTTTATGCCGATTGGTGCGGTCCCTGCAAAACTATGGAAAAATACACCTACAATCATCCTGTAATTGCAGAATATTTAAACGAAAATTATTACATCGTAAAATTTGATGCAGAGGGAAAAGAAAAAATAAACATATACGGACACACCTTTGGAAACGATAAAAAAGGTAAAAACAACTTACACGATTTTACCAAATACATGAATGTAAATGCTGTACCAAGCATTGTTTTTTTAGATGAAAAAGGCAATCCCATCACTATTCTGCAAGGAGCGTTATCTGCTAAGGAATTAGAGCCTTATCTCCCATTTTTCGCTAACGATATGTACTTGAAACTAAGAACAAAAAGTGACTGGGAAAACTACCAAAAGAAATTCAAATCTAAGATTAAAAACTAATCTTTTCTGGAAATTCTTTTGGCATTTTCTTTTTTTATTGATTCTAAAATACCATCTCAGGGATTTCGCCTTCTACGATAAGTTTGGCTTCGGTGTATTTCACAATATCTTCTACCGAAACTCCGGGAGCTCGTTCCAAGAGTTTTAGACCATTTTCTGTAACTTCCATCACGGCAAGGTTAGAAACTATTTTTTTCACACACTTCACACCAGTTAGTGGCAAAGTACATTTTTTCAAAACTTTGCTTTCTCCTGCTTTATTGGTATGCATCATCGCTACGATAATATTCTCCGCAGAGGCTACCAAATCCATCGCTCCGCCCATACCTTTCACCATTTTTCCGGGAATTTTCCAGTTAGCAATATCTCCGTCTTCGGAAACTTCCATCGCACCAAGAATGGTAAGATCTACTTTCTGACTGCGAATCATCCCAAAGCTAAAAGCCGAATCGAAAAAAGATGCTCCGGGAAGTGTGGTAATCGTCTGTTTACCAGCATTAATGATGTCTGCATCTTCCTCACCTTCATAGGGAAATGGTCCCATCCCAAGAACGCCGTTTTCACTTTGAAATTCCACCGAAATATCATCGGGAACGTAGTTGGCAACCAAAGTAGGAATACCAATCCCGAGATTTACATAATAACCGTCTTTTACCTCTTTAGATATACGTTTTGCTATTTGTTCTTTTGTAAGCATAATTAATTTAGGAATAATTTTGTTTAAACTTCTCTTGTTCTCACGGTTCTTTGCTCTATTCTCTTCTCATATTTTTCTCCTTGGAAAATCCTTTGCACCATAATCCCTGGAATGTGGATTTCATTCGGGTCTAATGTTCCCGGTTCAACCAATTCTTCCACCTCAGCAATGGTAATTTTTGCTGCACCTGCCATAGGATGATTAAAATTTCTTGCCGAACCTTTGAAGATTAAGTTGCCTGCATAATCGCCTTTCCAAGCTTTTATGATAGAAAAATCTGCATCGAAAGCGTGTTCCAAAATATGCATTTTCCCGTTAAATTCTTTGGTTTCCTTACCTTCGGCAACTTCTGTTCCGTAGCCTGCGGGTGTATAAAACGCAGGAATTCCCGCTTGTGCGGCACGGCATTTTTCTGCCAAAGTTCCTTGTGGTGTAAGTTCCACATCCAACTCCCCTGAAAGCATTTGTCTTTCAAACTCGGCATTTTCGCCAACGTAAGAAGAAATCATTTTTTTGATTTGTTTTTTTTGAAGGAGCAATCCCAATCCAAAATCATCCACACCTGCATTGTTGGAAATACAAGTTAAATCCCTCACATTATTTTCTACCAAAGCGGCAATACAATTTTCGGGAATCCCACAAAGCCCGAAACCACCGAGCATCAGTGTCATTCCATCGGTTATTCCGCTAATTGCTTCTTGGGCATTTTTCACTCTTTTATCTATCATTTTTACATTTATTTTTGTTCGGCTTAATTTACTACTTTTTATTGAAATCAAAAAAAAATCACAACACACTAATATACAATTGATTATAATTAATTAATGAAAATTCACACTTCCTTATTTCAAACTAAAAAAACCTTAATTGAAAAATGATAAAAACAAAAGCAACCTACCTGATTTTGAATTGCTAAAAGCCAACTACAAAATCCGATAAATTGCTTTATTTAAAATTATCGAAACTTTTTTATAATATCTTCGCTACCTCGTTGCAAAGCCAGTTCAGCAACTCCTCATCTTCTTCTGAAAAAGGATTTAGCGTGTGAGAATCTATATCTATCTGTCCTATATTTTTGCCGTCTTTTATGATTGGCACAACCAATTCGGCTTTGGTTTCTACGGAGCAAGAAAGGTAATTGTCTTCTGCCGATACATCGGGAACTAAAAATGTTTCGTTGGAAATGGCAACTTGTCCGCAAATGCCTTTCCCAAAAGGGATTACAGTGTGGTCTGTTTCTGCACCAACGTAAGGACCGAGTATCAGTTCTTCCTTATCACCATTTCTGAAATAAAATCCTGTCCAATTGTAATGAGGAATTTCTTGGTCTAATAACTGACAGATTTTCTGCAACTTATCATTTGTATCTGTTTTAGGACTTTCCAAGATATAGGAAAGTCTTTGTTTCAATTCATTCATAATTCTTCTATCTCTATATTTTCTTTGTAACCGAAAAGTCCTCTTTCTTTTATCATCTCTGCAACGCCTTTTGGCAATTGGTTTTCCCAACCACATTCGTGGCAGGATATTTTGGAAAGAATCTCTCTGGAATAAATTTCGGAGCAATCGGGGTTATAATTTTCTATATCTACAATACGCTCGTTGGCAATAAAATATTTGTAAAGTTCTTTCAGATTATCATTAACTTTTAAGTTTTTAGAAGTCAATTGTTCGTGCGTTTCAGGGTCTTTATAAGGGTAAAGATAAACGCGCATATCTTTGCGGAAGAATTTGCCAAATGCCTCCAAAATTCCACCTGAAAGATG
>JAUNTR010000356.1 GCA_030538575.1 Cruoricaptor ignavus
CTAAAACCTTAAATCTAATGAAAAACTTACTTCTTATTTTATTATTAATTATTGCCGTTGCGATGATAGTTATCGGTATCAAAAAAGAAATGTTACCTCCTGTACTTACAGGTTTGGGATTTATTATTATTGCTCTATTATTTTGGAAGAGAGAATAATTTTTTTTTTTGATTAAAATATCAAAGAATATTTACTAAAAAAACCTCAAATATTAATGGGTTGCTTTCCGAAGTAGCCCATTTTTTTCAGTGTGTGTTACAAATTTGGGGGACTGATATTACTCTGTTTTTTAAATTGAAATGAGTTTATTGTGTTGAGTATTAATTGTATATGGTTTTATTTTTTTTATTTGGTTTGTATTGGTTTTTTATTGTAAATTTGCAAAGTTTTTTTTGTAAAAATAAATTAACATTTGTTAAGTGTGTTTTTATCTATCAAGCGATAATTTTGCACTCGATAGATAATCACAAATATTTAATTAAAACTTTAAAATACATACAATAATGAAAAAATTATTTTTTGCATCGGCAATGCTTACTTTTGCATTTGCATCAGCTCAAAATGTGGGGATTAATACAGCAACTCCTAAAGCAACATTGGATGTTGTAGGTAAACCGGCAGATGCCAATCAGTTAGATGGTATTATTGCACCAAGAATTACGGGTGAACAACTACGTGCAAAAACTTATACCAACGACCAATCGGGGGCTTTGGTATATGTAACGGTTGCAGACCCAAACCCAGCAGGACAAACGATAGATGTAACAGCTACTGGATATTACTACTTTGATGGAAGTGCTACGGTAAACAAATGGATTAGAGTGATTACGCCAACAGGTAATCCCGTAGACTGGCATGTAGATGGTAACAATGGTACTGTTGCGGCTAATAACTTTGTGGGAACAAGAGATAATGTGGCTCTTATGTTCAGAGTAAATATGGTGAGGTCAGGTTTTATTTCTCAATTTACAGATAATACAGCAACACCTGGTGGAGCTAATGTTTCCTTAGGTTACGAAGCTATGCCTTTAGCTCCTACGATTCCATCGGTTTCCTCAACTGGAGCTTTTAGACAAAACGTAGCTTTGGGTTGGAAGGCTCTTGGGACAACTAATGTTACAGGAGCTATTGTACAAAATGTCGCAATAGGAGACAGAACTCTTGCAGCATTACAAACAGGAGGAACCAATATTGCTATTGGTAACAAAGCTATGCAAAATGCAACGACAGGAAATTCTAATATCGCAATTGGTGTCAATGCTTTAATGAGCGTTAGCGATACTAATAATTGGGGGAACGTAGCATTGGGATACAGAGTGGCTGAAAATATGACAGCAGGTCGCAATAACTTTTTCTTGAAAAATTATACTGCAACAAATGCAGGAGATAATTTTGTTAGTGGGAATGGTAACATTTTCATTGGGCAAGATGCAGGAAATGGCGTAATAAATGGTAGTAATAATATTGCCATTGGTGCAGCAAGCAATCTACAAGATAAGAGTACACAACTGAATATTGGTAATCTTATTTTTGGTACAGGTATTAATGCAACAGCTTCGGCTACCAAAAAAGTAGGTGTAGCTACCAATAATACAACACCGGCTACCGAAACTTTCCATGTAAACGGAACAACTAGAATTACCGATTTACCAACTAATGGTACAGCTAATGCAATATATAATGGTGCAGATACCAAAACAACCACCTTTACCGCAACACGTACAGTAGTTGCAGATGCCAATGGTGTTTTGGGAACTGTAGCAGGATTGCCATCAGGTGGTTCATCTTGGTCTATAGAATCTTTTTCGGTAAATACAACTTCTGCACACCAAACTATTGATTTATCAACTAGAACAGAATTGAAAGATTTGTATGTAATTAATGAAGTTCATACTGCTAACTCAGGATACTCAATTACGGTTAATTTACCTGCAAATACACAATCTACTACCAGTTCCAGAGTTATTAGATTTATAGGTTTGCCTACCACAAATAATGTACTTGGTGGACTTTCATTTTCCGGAAATATAGGTAATCGTGATGTTAGTAATAATACTGGTGTAAACATTACAAGTGGAACAAGTGGTAGTGTGAGTTTCGGAGCAAACTCCAAATCTCGTGCTGAAACTGTTATTACCTTTGTAGAATATAATGGGAAATGGTATTTGGATAAGAATAATATCTAAATTATAAATAATTAGTAAAAGAGATTATTTTTTTATTCTCTTTTATGTGAAAAAAAATCCGTTTCAATTTTTATGAAACGGATTTTTTTATGTTTAAAAAGTCTTTACTCTTTTATCTTTTATATTTTATCTTTGTTCT
>JAUNTR010000357.1 GCA_030538575.1 Cruoricaptor ignavus
CTTTCTCCACCCGAAAGCAAATCGCCACGGTTTTTGCGAACGTGTTCCAAAGAAAATTCTTCGATGAGTTCGTCGCACTTTATCTTTTGCTGTTTTTTGGAAAGTTGGGTAAGTTGCAAAACGCCCATAATATTTTCTTCCACCGAAAGTTTGCGAAACACCGATGCTTCTTGGGCTAAATAACCGATGCCTTTCTGTGCACGACGGTACATTGCATCGCTGGTAATTTCTTTATTATCGAGGAAAATTTTTCCCGAAGTTGGTTTTACCAAACCTACAATCATATAAAACGAGGTGGTTTTTCCTGCTCCGTTTGGTCCCAGTAGTCCAACGATTTCCCCTTGCGATACTTCCACAGAAACGCCTTTTACTACTTTTTTCGGTCCGTATTCTTTTATTAAATTTTCTCCTCTTAAAATCATAGGTACAAAGATAAAATTTTTGTTTGAAATCGAAATTATTAATTTGATATTCTTGTAACAAAAATTAATGCCAAACGACACATAGAATACAATCTAAAAATATAAAAAATGGAAACGTACGGTTATACAGACCCTCAACAATCAGGCGGTTCGCAGAAACCTTATCCTTACAGAAGCGAAAAAAAATTAGCTGCTGGACTTTTAGGAATCCTTCTTCCTGCTTTTGCGGCGAATAAGTTTTATTTGGGTTACACCAAAGAGGCTCTTTTGCAAATTTTGTTTAATATTGTTACTTGTGGCATTGCATCTATTGTTCCGTTTATCGAGGGAATTATTTATCTGACAATGAGCGATGAACAGTTTGATAATACTTATGTGAGAAACAAAAAAGCTTGGTTTTAATCTCCAAGCTTTTATCGTTTTTGTTTTGAATTTTAATTAAAAACAAAACAAATTTTTATTGATTTAGCAAAATAGCGGCTTCTTTGGCTGCGTAAGTGAAAATCATATCTGCACCTGCTCTTTTTATACAAGTTAAACTTTCGATGATGGCTTTGTCGTTATCCAGCCAACCATTTTGTGCAGCAGCTTTCAGCATTGCGTATTCTCCGCTCACGTTATAGACTGCGATGGGTAAATCTATGGTTTGTCTTACTTTGGAAACAATGTCCAAATATGGCAATCCAGGTTTTATCATAATAATATCTGCACCTTCAGCAACGTCTTTTAGAACTTCGTCTATCGCTTCTCGGGAGTTGTGAAAATCCATTTGATACGTTTTTTTATCCTTTGGGATTTCTACATTTTTTTTCGGTGCACTATCCAATGCACTTCGGAATGGCCCGTAGAAAGAACTGGCGTATTTTGCGGCGTAACTTAGGATGCCAACATCGGTGAAATTATTTTCCTCCAAAGCGCTTCTTATTGTGGCTACTCTGCCATCCATCATATCACTTGGTGCGACAACATCTGCACCAGCTTCCGCTTGGGAAACTGCCATTCTTGCCAAAGCATCGTTTGTGGCATCGTTGTCCACTTTTCCGTTGGTAATAATGCCATCGTGTCCGTAAATGGAATAAGGGTCTAAGGCAACATCGGGCATAATAACCATTTCTGGTATGGCATCTTTTATCGCTTTTATGGTGGTTTGCATTAGTCCGTTTTTGTTCCACGCTTCTTTGCCTGTGTTGTCTTTCAGGTCTTCGGAAACTTTCATATAAAGGTTTACGGCTTTTATTCCTAACGAATAAAGTTCACGACATTCTTTTACGGTAAGGTCTATGGTTCTGCGGAAAATTCCGGGCATAGATGGGATAGGTTCTTGTTTGTTTTCGCCTTCCATTACAAACATCGGCATTACAAAATCATTTGTTGTAAGTACAGTTTCTTGTACTAAACTTCTTATGGCAGCGTTGGTTCTTAGTCTTCTGTTTCGGGAATATATTATCATTTTTTTTAAAATATTCAAAGTTTAAAGTTCAATGTTCAAAATTTAATGTTTGGAGTTTAATGAAATTATTATGCTTTCTGTGTGCTCCAATTTTGGTATGCTTTTGGTTGCAAATTTAATCATAAAAAACATTGCAAGTCAATTGTATTTGTTGTACATTTGTAGAATTGGTATAAATAACATTTTTTTGAATGAAGAAACTTTTATTTTTTATTATATTTTTCTTTGCTTTTTTCAATTTTTATAAAGTTGAGGCACAAAGTTTTAGAGAATCTGCACACACATCGCAAAAATCTGATGATGGTGTTTTAGTGGCATATCCTAATCCTGCAAAAGATTTTATTGTTGTAAAAACCAAAGATACTTCTTTGAAAATAAAATCGGTTACTTTTTATTCTATTTTAGGAATGGAAGTCGCTACTTATAATGTGAATATGAACTCGGG
>JAUNTR010000358.1 GCA_030538575.1 Cruoricaptor ignavus
AGGCTTTCGGGGAAAAATCTATCTCTATGTTATTTTGGATTTCTCCCGATTTGCCTAAACATTACAAAGATGTAGAAAAAAACTTCCTGAAACTTTGCGAAAAATATAAAACGAAAATTTAAACCTTCAAGGTTTGATATTAAAGGAATAATTAATAATGAAAAATTAACAATAGCTCTTGGCTTATTGCTTTTGGCTTACTGCTTATTGCCTATTGCTTACAGCTTTTCTACTTGTCAGGCTGAGCGGAGTCGAAGCCTAAACATTTCTATTGCTTCTATTTTAAACCTTCAAGGTTTAATATTAAAGGAATAACGAATAATCAATAATTCAAAACCTTAGTGATTTTTATAATGCTTTTGGCTCATCACTTATTTTAAACCTTCAAGGTTTGGTAATCTTAAAGGAATAATGAAAAATTAATAGTTAATAATTCAAAATCTCAGTGATTTTCATAATGTTCTTGGCTCATCACTTATTTTAAACCTTCAAGGTTTTGAAAACCTTGAAGGTTTGTAAAGGGACAATTGCTTACTGCTTACTGCCTATTGCTTAATCACTTTAAAACTTCGCAGTTATATTCAGAAAGAAATTTCGTCCCGGGCGTGGGATTTTATTCCAATCGGAATAGGTGGTGTAATGTTTGTCTAAAATGTTTTCCACGCCTGTTTTCAGGAGGATTTTGGTTTTAGCAAAAGACAGCCAATAGCCTACATTGGCATTTAAAATTGCAAAACCTGCCGTTTCGCTTTCGCCAAATTGTTCGCTGAAATGCTGTTGCTTGCTATTCGCCCAAACCGAAACTTCCGAAGAGAATTTATTCCTTTGCCAATCCATTGAAGATAAAACACTTATCGGGCTAATGTACGGCAAATTACCATTATTATTGTCTTTTCCTCTGCTGTACGTTATTTGCGATTTCCATTGCAGATTGTCCAAAATTTTGATTTCCGAAGACAGAGCTGTATTAAAAATCGTAGCATAATCTATTGATTTGTAAATCTTAACACCTCTTGCACCAATCGTCATCGGTGTAAGTGCAGGCATAATTTCACCAATAATGAAATCTGAAATTCGGAAAAAAGATGAAGATAATTTCAAAGAGATGCGGTCATTTTTCATTCCGATAAAAGCATTAGCATCCCAAGATTTTTCATTCTTCAAATTCGGATTTCCTATATAATCGAACCGCTCAGCACTATTGAAAATATAGAAACCATAACCCTCCGTTACCGATGCTGCTCGCTCACCATAACCAATGCCAAAGCCATAGGAGAACGGTTTTTTATCATATTTATAATTGGCACTTAGGCTTTTCAAAATTCTGTTTTTTGTAGCGGACATTTCGGGATAAAAAATCTGCAAACTATTCAATCCAAAAGGACTTTCCACTTTGTTGGATTGAAACGCAAGCGACCCCGAAAAATTAAACGTAGAATGTGGATTTAACTGAAATTCATCCTCAACAAAAATCCCTTGATACAAGGTTTTAACATCGGGCCAAGTGTACATAAACATTGGGTTTTCTGCGGGATTATTCGGGTACATCGTCATTTCCGCCAAAGATTTGTTGTAGAAACCATTCAAGTTGAAATTGATATTGTGGCGTTTTTTCTCCAAATTCAATCGGGAATAAAAACCGTAAGTATCGCTCCAGCCCGGCATATCCATTCTTATCGGCACATCGGGGCGTTGGCTGTCGTCCATTTTATGGGTAATTTTATTGAAATAAATTTTCGTTTCCCAATTTTTAAAAATCGAATTATCGAAACGATAATTGTATCTTAATGAAGCAATTACAGCTTCCGCCAAAGACACATCCATCGGCAAAGCAGGATAGCCAACATCTGTAGCTTTATCATAAATAACTGAACTTTCCAACGTTTGCTGTTCATTAATTTTAAAACCAAATGTTCCCGAAAAATTTATTTTTTTGAACTGAGAATAAAGCACTTCTGTATTTCCGCCTGCTTTGTAATTTTCGGCATCTCTCATCATAAAATTGGTATCGGCAAAAATTTTCTCATTTCTGAATTTTATTCCACCACCAAAAATTTTCTGTTGGTTCACAGATTCGTATCCCGAGTTCAAGCTAAAATCCCATTTCTCCGTCCCGAAATTTCCTTTATTTCTCTTCAAATCCAATGTTCCGCCAATCGTATTTCCGTGGCAACTGCCCTGCTGTTCCGATGAAACCTCAGCTTCCGAAAGGTTAGAAATTTCCACATAAGACGTTACGGGATCCATTTTATCTGTACACGCACTGAAAATCCGCATTCCGTCTATCGTTACCACAGTTCGCTCAG
>JAUNTR010000359.1 GCA_030538575.1 Cruoricaptor ignavus
TTTTCCCAGATGCTGGTTCTTCTTATCAAGCGAATGGCAAGAAAATCCGTTGGGACAGAATGTTCAAAGCTACCAATACAGGCGAACTCCACAAAACTTCTTATTGGTGGGTTGCCGTGATTATTTTGGTGCTGTTTTTCGGTTGGGATTATTTCGCAAAGTTATTTCGTAAATAAGAGTCAAGATAAAAGAGTCAATAATCAAGAATCAAGATACAAGAACCAAGAGTCAATAACCAACTGCTAATTGCTAAGAGCCAACAGCCATTAGCTAAAAGCAAATTGCCATTAGCCAACTAAAATAAACAATTATGAACTGGATTACTGTAAAAGAATACGAAGATATTACTTATAAAAAATGTAACGGCGTTGCAAGAATTGCCATTAATAGACCAGAAGTAAGAAATGCTTTCCGCCCAAAAACCACTTCGGAATTATACGATGCATTTTATGATGTGTACGAAGATGCATCGGTTGGAGTAGTAATTTTAACAGGCGAAGGTCCAAGTCCGAAAGATGGTGGACACGCATTTTGTAGCGGTGGAGACCAAAAAGCACGAGGACACCAAGGCTATGTGGGCGAAGATGGCAGACATCGTTTGAATATTTTGGAAGTTCAGCGATTGATTCGTTTTATGCCAAAAGTGGTAATTGCTGCTGTAAACGGTTGGGCTGTTGGTGGCGGACATTCGCTGCACGTGGTTTGCGACCTTACGCTGGCAAGTAAAGAACACGCTATTTTCAAACAAACCGATGCCGATGTTACGAGTTTCGATGGCGGTTATGGTTCGGCTTATTTAGCGAAAATGGTCGGACAGAAAAAAGCCAGAGAAATTTTCTTTTTAGGAAGAAATTATTCCGCACAAGAAGCTTTTGAAATGGGAATGGTAAACGAAGTTATTCCTCATGCAGAATTGGAAGATACGGCTTACCAATGGGCTCAGGAGATTTTGGCAAAATCGCCAACATCAATCCGAATGCTGAAATTCGCTATGAACTTGACTGATGACGGAATGGTTGGGCAACAAGTTTTTGCAGGTGAAGCCACTCGTTTGGCATATATGACCGATGAAGCCAAAGAAGGCAGAAATGCTTTCCTCGAAAAAAGAAAACCCGATTTCGGCGAAAACCAATGGATTTCGTAGAGAATGTTTGATTTGAGAATGGACTGATTTCCAATTCTTTAATCTTCTAAATTTTTTTTAAATTAATTTTTATGACACATTGGCTACAAGCCGCAAGGCTTCGTACGTTACCACTTTCTATGAGTGGAATTATCGCAGGTTCTTTCATCGCAAAATGGCGGATTTCCCAACAGGGCGGAATCTGGGATTGGCAGATTTTTGCCTTAGCAATTTTGGTAACATTGCTGTATCAAATCCTATCTAACTTTGCCAATGATTATGGTGATGGTGTAAAAGGAACGGATAAAAATAGAATGAACGAAGCGGAGCAAAGAGCTGTGGCTTCAGGGAAAATTACGGCTCAGCAAATGAAAAATGCTGTAATATTATTTTCCATTTTGTCGTTGTTCGCAACTTTGGGATTGTTGTATGTGGCGTTTTTCAAATATGATTTGATGAACGAATTTTACACTTTTGTAGGATTAGGCGTGGCTTGTATCTTAGCGGCAATTGGTTATACAGTTGGCAAAAAACCTTATGGATACTTAGGTTTGGGAGATATTATGGTGTTTATTTTCTTCGGATTGGTATCGGTTGTTGGCAGTTATTTTTTGTTTACCAAATCGTTGGATTGGGATATTTTGTTGCCCGCTTCGGCAATTGGAATGATGAGTGCAGCGGTTCTCAATCTAAATAATATGCGAGATATAGAAAGCGATGCTGTAAGTGGGAAAAAAACTTTGGCGTTGCGTTTGGGTTACAAAAAAGCAATGGTTTATCTAATGGTTTTGTTGCAATTGCCTTTAATCTTGATTTTGATATTTTTAATGTTGAACAAACTACACGAAGGTGCAAATTATTACGCTTTTATGGTGATGATTTTGTTGTTTCCTATGGCTGCAATGCGACGGAGAATTTTGCAAACCAAACATCCAAAAGAACTCGACCCATTTCTAAAACAGGTTGGCATAATGACACTCACAATGTCTGTATTATTAGCCATTGGGTTGAATTATTTTACCTCGTAATTGTAATTAAATCAGAAACTGAAACAAAAAAGACTGCCCAAAAGAGCAGTCTTTTTATTATCTAAAATCGCAGATTATTTTATAGCTTTTTTAGGACTCATCATCATAATCATACGTTTGCCTTCCAATTTTGGCAGTTGATCAACTTTTC
>JAUNTR010000026.1:0-6022 GCA_030538575.1 Cruoricaptor ignavus
GATAAAATATAAAACTTGAGATTTATCAGTTAAACAAAACCCCACCGAAAATTTTCAGTGGGGTTTGTTATGCAAAGTATCTAAAAGATTATTCAGATTTACTTTCTGGTTTATCTTGTCTTGGTTTTCCCTCAGGTTTTGGCGGTCTTGGAAGAAGCACTTTTCTGGAAAGTTTCATTTTCTTGCGGTCATCATATCCCATAAATTTCACTTGCACTTCATCGCCTTCTGCGTAAGGCACTTTATCCAATCTCTTCCATTCGATTTCAGAAATATGAAGAAGACCTTCCGTACCTTTTGCAATCGCTACAAATGCACCGAAATCCATTACTTTCACTACTTTTCCGTTGTAAACTTCGCCCACAACAGGCACAAAAGTAATCTCGTTGATTGCCGCAATAGTTGCATTAATGTTTTCTCTGTTCACACCCGAAATTTCAATTCTACCGATTTCGCCAATTTCTTCAATAGAAATTACGGTTTCAAAATCCTTTTGTAATTGCTGAATGATTTTTCCACCAGGCCCAATAACTGCACCAATGAAATCTTTCGGAATCTCCAAAACTTCCATCTTCGGAGCGTGAGGTTTCACATCTGCCCTTGGTTTATCTATCGTTTTCAGTATTTCGCCAAGAATGTGCAATCTTCCGTCTCTTGCTTGGTTTAGGGCAGTTTCCATAATATCCATTGTAAGACCTTGGATTTTTATGTCCATTTGGCAAGCTGTAATTCCGTCCGCCGTTCCTGTTACTTTAAAATCCATATCTCCAAGATGGTCTTCATCTCCAAGAATGTCCGAAAGTACGGTAAATTTCCCTGATTTCGGGTCGGTAATCAATCCCATTGCAATCCCCGAAACTGGTTTTGAGATTTGCACCCCAGCATCCATTAATGCTAATGTTCCTGCACAAACCGTAGCCATAGAAGATGAACCGTTGGATTCCAAAATATCCGAAACTACACGAATAGTATAAGGATTTTCCGTAGGAATCATATTTTGTAATGCTCTCTGAGCCAAGTTTCCGTGTCCAACTTCTCTTCTGGAAGTTCCTCTCAAAGGTCTTGCTTCACCTGTTGAGAATGGTGGGAAGTTATAATGTAGAAAAAATTTCTCATCGTAATTAATGGCTACGGAATCTACCATATTGGCATCTTTTACCGAACCAAGCGTAACTGCCGTTAAGGACTGAGTTTCCCCTCTTGTGAAAATTGCAGAACCGTGAGCCCCAGGAAGATAATCGATTTCCGACCAAATCGGACGAATGGTTTTAGAATCTCTTCCATCCAAACGAATGCCCTCATTTAGAATCATTTGTCGCATCGCTTCTTTTTCCACATCGTGGTAATATACTTTTGCAAAAGGCTCAATTTCTGCTCTTTCCTCTTCGGAATACTGGGATAAAAATTCTTCTAAAACCGCTGCAAAATTATCGTGTCTTTCTTCTTTTGCAGAAGGCGTTTTTGCTACGGCATATACTTTATCGTAAGTTTCTTTCCAAACTTTTTCACGGATTTCCTCGTTGTGAACCTCGTGTTCGTAAGTTCTTTTAATTTGAGATGAAGGAATTCTTGCTGCCAATCTTTCTTGAGCTTCAATCTGAACTTTTATTTCTTCGTGAGCGTATTTTATGGCTTCCAACATTTCTGCTTCAGAAATTTCTTTCATTTCTCCTTCCACCATTACGATAGAATCTTTGGTTGCTCCAACCATAATATCGAGGTCGGCTTTTTTAAGGTTTTCCAAACTTGGATTTACGGAAAGTTGCCCATCAATTCTCACCACTCTTACCTCAGACATTGGTCCATTGAAAGGAATATCGGTAATAGCAATTGCAGCAGAAGCGGCTAAACCTGCCAATGCTTCGGGCATTACTTCTTTATCATAAGAAATTAGGGAAATCATAACCTGAACTTCTGCGTGGAAATCTTCTGGGAAAAGCGGACGAAGAACTCTGTCCACCAATCTCATCGTAAGTACTTCATCATCAGAAGGTTTTGTTTCTCTTCTGAAAAAGTTTCCAGGGATTTTTCCTCCGGCATAAAATTTTTCTCTGTAATCTACGGTAAGTGGAAGAAAATCCACTCCCGGATTGGCGTCTTTGTTGGCTACAACGGTTGCTAAAAGCATTGTTCCACCACATTTTACAACAACAGAACCATTGGCTTGTTTCGCCAAACGCCCTGTTTCTATGGAGATTTCTCTCCCGTCTTTTAATTGAAATTTTTCAATAATTGCTTCTGGAGCATTCATAAAATTGTCTCGTCTTTTGTACTCCGTATTGAGTACGATTAATATTTAAACTCTTTAAATTTGGGCAAATATACGGAATTTCTCGGTTTTAAAAATAATGTTTTTTTAATTCATTATCTGTATTTTAGAATGTCCGTTACCGCTCGGCACAACTTCTATATGTGTAGCGATGCGTTCTTTCAGTTCTGAAAGATGAGAAATGACACCAATGATTTTTCCCTCGCTTTGCAGGTTGGACAATGCGGTGAGTGCAACGTCCAAATAATCGGAATCCAAAGTGCCGAAACCCTCGTCTATAAACATCGTATCTATCTGCATATTTTTGCCCGCCATCCCCGAAAGACCAAGTGCCAACGCCAACGATACGATAAATTTTTCTCCACCCGAAAGATTTTGTGCCGTTCGCTCTTCACTGTTTTGAAATTTGTCTATCACAGATAATTCAAACGGATTGGTGTGATCGCCCATACGTTTTAAAATATATCGGTCGGTCATTTTGTATAATTGCCTGTTAGCCAAATTTATAAGATGTTCAAAAGTTAAAGCTTGGGCAAAATTTCGGTATTTTTTACCATCTGCCGAACCGATTAATTCATTCAGTTTTTCCCATTTTTCGCCTTGTTTTTTCTGTTTTTCTTTCTCTTTCAGTTTTTTGCTATTGGCAATTGCCATTTCATTATTCGCTTTTAAAGTCTGGCGATTTGCACCGATTTTTTGCGATAATTCTTCCGCTTTCATTTTATTTTGATTAAATAATTCTTGGAGTTCATCCAAAGATTGGTTGGTTATATTTTGAGATTGTTGCTCTTCAAAATCTTTTTCTTTTTCGGAAATTATCGCTTTATTTTTTTCGAGTTTGGTGTTTGTTTCGTTCTTTTTTTCTTCTATGGATTTTTTTTCTTTTTCGGTATTTTCCAATAATTTTTTCAAGCGAAACTCCTCTTCTTCCACCGATTTTTCGCCAAAAATATCTTTGCGTTCGTCCGATAATTTTTGCTTTTCTTGCTCAATATTTTGTTGTTCCGCTTCTTTTTCCTCCAAATATTTTATATGACTGCCCCACTCTTTTTCATCTATATTAATTTGATTTTCAAGTGCTGAAATTTCCTTTGCCAAATCATCTATTAATTTCTCATTTTCGTTCCAATTTTCGAGTTGAGTTTTTAGGATTTCAATATTTTCAGCATCGTATTTTTTTAGATTTTCATTCAATATTTTCTGTTTATTATTATATTTTTCTTGTTGTTCGATGACTGAATTTTGTTTGATTTTTAGTGTTTGAAAATTTACTTGATAATCGCTTTCCAACTGATGAAATTGTTTTTCAATAGATTGTTTTTCAGTCATTAAAGTCGGAATTTCCATATCCCGAAGTTCGCTTATTTGCTTTTCTATTTCCGTTGATTTATTTATCAGAAGATTAATTTCTTTTAACTCTTTTCTTTTGTTATCTAAAATATTTTGTAAAATATCTATTTTATTTCCATCATTCGGAATTGAAAATTTAGGATTAATTTTCATTAATTGAAAAACATTTTTTTCTTGTTTAATTAAATTATCTGAAAATTTTTTGTTTTCTTTTTCTTTATTTAATAAAAAGTTTTCTTTATCCGAAGATATTTTCATTAAAATATTTTCATTATATTTCAAAGATTTTTCAACTTCTTTCAAAGAATTTTCCGATGATTGCAATTCCTGTTCTTTTTCGCCCAACTGCGGAACATTGCCCAATGCAAACGGATGTTCTGTCGCTCCACACAGCGGACAAGCTTCGCCGTCTTTCAACTCGTGCCGATGCTCGTCCAAACTTTGTATGGTTTTGGTGAGTTGTATATTGTCTTTCAACAATTTAATCTGATGCTCAAAATGAGAAACTCTCTCTTTTTCCGTTTTAATTTGAGCCAAAACCTGAGTTTCCGATTGGGAATTTTGTTTTAATTTTTCATCTAAACTTTTGATTTCTTTTTGGTTTTCTTTAACGGCAATTTCTATTTCAATTAAATTTTTTAGTTCCGTTCCAAAATTGGTAATTCGCTCTTTTTCAGATTGATAAATAGCAATTTCTTTTCCCGATAAAACTTCGTCTAATTGCTTTTTTTTCAGATTAAGTTCATCATTTTTTTTATTAAAAATTTCTATTTTTTTATTAAGGATTTTCTGCGTTTCATCTAATTTTTGTTTATCATAATCTTGATTTTTTACTAATTTATCAATCTGTGAATTCAGGTTTTTAATCTCCGCCAAATGTTCTTCTAAAACCAAATAATCATTTTCAATCGCTTTATAATCAGTAACCAGATGCTCGTATTTTCTGTGATTTTCTGCCCAAGATTTTTTTTCAGATAAAACAATTTTACGATTTTCCAGATTTCCTTTTTGCATTGTAAGTTTATCCGAAAGTTGTTTTTTTTCTGTTTTTATTTTAAAAATAGTTTCTAAAATTGGTTTTTGTTGTTTTTCTTTTTCCACAATTTTGGTATCCAATTCCCTTACTTTTTTCAGAATTGGTTCTTGCAATTCCCAATCTTTTTTTATGGAATTAAATGCTTCTACCGATTTGCTAAACAATTCATTTTCAGTATTTAATCTAATTTCCAATTCGGGTAAATTTTGTTTCGCATCGCCAATTTGTTTTTGCAAAATATCCAAATCTGTTATCCATTTTTTGGCAATTTCTATTTTATTCAGTTGATTGTCTGCTTGCTTTTTTTCATCATTAAATATAGAAATCTCTTCTTCTATTTTAGAAATTTCCTCTTCCGAAAGCATTTTTATAGCGTCTAATTCTACTATTATTTTGTTCAGTTTTTCACGTTCTATTTTGGTTCTTTCAAATACTTTTTTAGAAATTTCGCCATAGATTTCCGTTCCCGTTATTTGCTCCAAAAGTTCGCCTTTATCATTTTTATCAGCTTGCAGAAAAGCCGCAAAACTGCCTTGTGCCAGCATAATTACTTTGGTAAATTGCTCGAATGTAAGCCCCAAAATTTCCAAAATTTTCTTGTCGCAACTGCGAACTTGGTCGGCTACAATTTTGTTATCAAAAGTTGCAATTTGTCGGTTTATTGGTTTTAGTTTTCCATTTCTATTCAGTTCTTGTTTCCAAGAGAACTTCCATTTTTTTTCGGCAACTTCCAGCAGAACTTCGGCATAGCAATCTTTTTCGCCTCGGGTCATCACAGCATTTTCATTTCCTGTAATTTCCACTCTTGGCGTTTTTCCGTAAATCGCCAGCGAAATCGCATCCAAAATAGAACTTTTTCCCGCACCTGTTTTTCCTGTAATGGCAAAAAGCCCATCGTTTGTAAAAGCAGGTTTTGTAAAATCTATTTCGTTTTCGCCCGACAGCGAATTGATGTTTTTGAATTTTAAATTAAGGATTTTCATAATGCATTATCTTCCATATACAAACGATCTACAATCTCTTTATAGGGCATTTTCAGTTCTTGTTTTTGCTCATCCGAAATATCGGTTTTTTCCAATAATTTATCGAAAACATCCAGTGCATTCAACTCGTCCAACAAATCTATCGTATCATTTGTTGTTAATACATTATTCAAATATTGTCGGTTTTGCAGTTTCAAAATTTCAATTTTTGTATTGGCAGTTTGTTGATGAACCCAAGTCGCAAAATCAGGAAAAATTTCTTCGCCTGTATAAATAATTTCCACCCAAACCGAATCGCCCGATTGCTTCAGTTCTTTTAATCTTTCAAATAAAACCGATTTATCGCCACGAATGGATTCCATTTTTTGGAATATCGGAATTTCT